>JANMOF010000506.1:0-2043 GCA_031368925.1 Leptospiraceae bacterium | reverse complement strand
TTTTTTGCTATCGGAATACATATGCTTTATCAAAGTTTAAAATTAAGAAAAACGGATCAGATCAGATACTTTCCAAATTATTCTTGATGAACCGTTGTACTGCCATCTTGACCTTAAAGTTACAATATATTCAAGGTATTGGAATTCGCTCTCGCTATTTGTAAATCCTGTCACTTCAAACTATTCTTCAACTCCTTACTCGCCTCCATGCGGTTGAGCGCGTTGCTATAGGCTCGTTTCATGAATGCCTTATAGTCATCTAATTTTTTTATCACCTTCTTGAAGTCTTCACGGTCCTTTAGACTTGCAAACATGGGATCCTTGTCGTAACCATCTAACCAGTAGAACTCATACTTAAGAGCACTATCCAAGCATTGCACGGCCAAGACGTTATTTCCAAAATAGGCATTATCAACCGCTAAACTATAATAGGCACCTTCACGATAATTCCCAACACCAACTCCGCTCTTACCCGATATTTTTTCAGAACTTCTTTTCAAGTCTTCCGCAAAAAGTGCGTCTGCTTCTTTTTTCCTATCCATTTTTGCATAAACCATCCCGAGCCTGTGTTGGTAGCCAGTTGATTGAGTTGAATCTTCAAAAGTGGCTTCAAGCTCCCGATACCGTGACCAGTACTTTGCGGCCTTTTCCAAATCATTGTTATAATAATGGTGCCAAGCCAAATTGCCGCCTACCCAGAAAAAGCCAGGATTCAATTTTTCAACTTGTTCTAATTCATAAATGCCTTTTCCGTATTGACCCATATCTAGATAAAGGAAGGACAACGCTAGATAAGATTTACTTGAACCGGGGTCTAATGATTTTGCTTTCTTGAGTAGCTTTTCTCGTGTAATAAAATCACCAATAAAGTAGTAGGCATTGTTAAATGCTAAATAATATTCAGGATCCTTTAAAGAATACTGGTTCTCAATTGACTTCAAGACAAGATCAGCACCCCTTTCATCCCTTTCACGTAATAGCAAACGGCCATACAATCTTGAAACATCGGGGTTATTTGGAGCTCTTTCATAGGCATTTTGGAAAGCGGTCTTTGATTCCCTTCTATTACTCAAAGTGCGATTAACTTGGCCTTGAATTAAGTAACCATCCGGCAATGATGGGTCTAATGAAATGGCCTTTGCGGAAAAATATAAGGCTGAATCCTGCCACGTCTTCTGCATAATTCCAAAATCTGCAAGGGCATACCATATTTTTCCTTTTAATGCATAGGCCGGTGCCAAGGTTGCATCCAATTGTATAGCCTGGTTGACCAATAATAGAGCTTTTTCAAAATCCTGTTTTTCGAAAAATGTTTTATTTGTTAACTCTCTGGCCCTTAGAAAATAATCATACGCAGTAACGTCTTGTGAAACTTCCTTTTGAATATTCTTTTTCTCAGTGGCTGTTAGGCGTGCTTCTAATGCATTGGCAATTTTAATTGCGATCTCACTTTGCAGTTCAAGAATATCCTTGAAATCCCGGTCATAGGTTTCTGACCAAAGGTGTACATCCGTCTTTGCATCAATCAACTGAACTACGATCCTTACTTTGTCGCCCACACGCCTCACGCTTCCCTCAACTATGTTTGCTACGCCCAAGTCTTCACCTACCTGAATAATGGATGGTTGTTTGCCTTTGTATTGCAGGGTGGATGTCCGTGATTTTACTCTTAGGTCTGCAATTTTTACAAGGTGATTGAGAATATCTTCGGTGATACCGTTGCTGAAATACTCTTGCTCAGGATCCTTGCTCAGATTTTCAAAAGGCAACACAGCAATGGATTTATCAACATCCTCAGCCGTATTATTATTGAACGAAAAAAATTTATAAGCAAATAAAACTGACACAACGAATAGGATGATTGAAAACGCAACCAGCACATTTCGTTTCTGAAAATTACTCTTCAGCTTTCCTTGTATCATGCTCCTTTTAGGAACTGGAAATCCTTCATTGGCCAGTGCAAAAACTTCGATGGGTTCGTGTACATTTTTGAATTCAAAGCTGCCTATTGAGATGGTCTGAAATTCTGTCTTGTTCTTAATT
>JANMOF010000155.1:0-1600 GCA_031368925.1 Leptospiraceae bacterium | reverse complement strand
GCGGCATTGGCCATAACATTCCCCTTTAACATTATGATCGGATTACCGCTTTATCACGAAATAGCTAAACTACTTTTTACCAATTAAATGAAGTCGAATCATGAAAACCTTAAACTTAGTAACGATCATCGCCGAAGAAGCGCTTGCCAGTTCTATTGAAAAGGAAATTCAGGAGTTAGGAGCGAAAGGCTACACATCTTCCAATGTTTCCGGGAAGGGTTTAACGGGTCTAAGGGACAATCAGTGGGAGGGTGAAAATATAAAAATTGAGACCATTGTTTCTGAAGATGTCTGTATGCAGATACTAGAGCATTTAAGAGCTAAGTACTTTGACCGATACGCATTAATTGCATTTTATTATCCGGTTAATGTTGTCCGACCTGGTCATTTCGTTTGAATCATCTTGATTCAAGAACAAAGGATTGAATTGATGTAAAAGTAAATGCTCAAAATGCATGTTTAGCGGAAGAAACTTGGTAATCGCCACTAAGCATCAAAAGGAAAAGGTAATTGCCCCTTTGATGGAAGGGTTGCTGGGCGTCAAGTGCGTCGTTGTTGACTCTTTTGACACAGACGAATTGGGGACATTTACCGGAGAAGTTGAAAGAAAAGACGATCCCATTACTACGGCACGAAAGAAGGGCTTAAGGGCAATGGAGTTGAGCGGTTGCGATCTAGCCATTGCCAGTGAAGGCTCTTTCGGTCCACACCCTTTCCTATTCTTTGTGCCTGCAGATGACGAACTCCTCCTATTCCTCGACAAGAAAAATGGCTTGGAGATTCTGGAAAGAGAATTAACAACTGAAACAAATTTCAGTGGTCAAGAGATAAAATCCGAAAATGAGCTAAGTGATTTTGCCCGACAAGCCAAATTTCCAGCCCATGGGTTGATCATCAGGAAAGCCAAGGATGACTTTACGGAAATAACAAAAGGAACGCCTTTGGTTTCTTTAAAATTGATTCCGTCTGCAAATAGTATCGCTTTGTGCAAAATATTCGTCAATCGATTTATGTGTGTACGCGATGCGTCTAATCTACTTTCTTTAACTTCGTCCGAATATTCTTGTATGGCTATCAAGTTATTGTTTGCATCTTTGATACAAAACGTGACATCAAGGTCGCACGCCCCTTCTTCTCCTAAGCCACTTTTAACTTCGTAGATCCAAATATAATTGACTACCATGGTCAAATGTATTCTTTTCAAAGTATCAGGAGCAATAGATTTGATGTATTTTTGAACGCCCAACATATAGTCCTTGATAATAATCGGAACTCTCCGATCGCTCATCCCTTTTGCTGTAACACCAAATGACTCTTTCAACATTCGATTATCTAAGACACTATCAATGACGATATTTTGAGTACCAATATTGGGACCATTCAAAAGGTCAATCGTGTATTGCTCTTGTGCATTGATAGTCATACACAAAATCAAAAAAGATAAGATTGAGATAATTTTTTTCATAATGTTTTAATTTTTAAGAATAAAGAAAAATGGATTCAGAATAGTCGTCTTTTGACAAGACAGTTACTGTTTTTTATATTTTAACCAAAATTTGAATTTAAAAATTTGTATAAAACACTGATTATCAGTCAATTA
>JANMOF010000142.1:0-9478 GCA_031368925.1 Leptospiraceae bacterium | reverse complement strand
GCAATCGTTTCGGGATTAGGTTGGACAGGTCTAATTAATGGTTTTGGTTCTCTTCCTGGAGAAAAAAGATGACTGTTACAGATAGAAATGATTTTTCTCAGATAAATCAGGAAAAAATTTTCAAGGCAATTGAAAAAGAATTAAAACAGCAAGACTTAAATATTAAACGACTAATGGATACGCTTGAGAAAGAAAATGAAATTAAGCAAACATATATCAGAGAAATATTTTTAAATAAAAATTTTGAAAAAAAGATGTTTTCGCTTAAATTATATGAACAAAAAAGAAAAGCTTTATATACATCCATTACAGCTTTATCGCTTTTCCTAGTATTGGGGACACTTTTGGTGGGATTTTTCTATGCTCATGCTTCAATACTAACATACATTGCCGGAGGTTTTGCTCTGATTGGTAATTTAATCACTGGGTATATGTTAAGCAAAGAACGCAAACAAATCCGAAATTTGTTTTCTGAAACAAAATAGAAGAATATTTTAGTTTAATATGGATTTCAACTGTCTTGATGTTTTTTTATTTACTAAAAGGTTTTATCCCTCCGACTTCTGAATTCTGTATCCAACTCGGAAGTTGAAAATAGTAATGAAATACGAAAGAATCTGCGTTTGGTTCCCGATAATATATACGTGGTATGGCAGAAGAAAAAAGTATCGGACAATGTGGGTAAGAGTAAGAAACGTAAAACAGATAGTGATTTAAGCCAGGCTCTAGGGAAAGGATTTTCAGATAGTGCAGTTCAAATGTTTCGTAAGAAGTTACACGGTATTTTGCGCAATGAAAAGGACCTTAGAGATAGAGCGATACTCGAATTCTTTTTAGCTACTGGACTTAGAGCTGCGGCAGTAGTTGAAGCCAAATTTAGCGATGTAGAAAAAACTCCCCAGGGTGATTATGTTTTGAAATATCTCGCAAAGGGAGGAAAAGTTAAATTCATAGGTCTTTCAGACCAGGTAATCAGGTATGTGAAAGACTATCATAGATTATGCGCAATTAAACACGATTATTTTTTTCTCACAATCCCAACGAATGCGAATCCAGATCGTCATCCTATGACAACGCGTGCATTGCAGAGTATTGTCGAAGTTTGGGGATTAAAGACATTACACGGTAAATCCGGTCATCCACATGCATTCCGGCATACAGTAGGACAGGCATTGACCGACGAACAGGGAGTAGGCACTGCTCAAATTGCTCTCGGGCATGAGAATATACAAACAACCGAAAGATTTTATTTGAACAAGTTTGTGAATCCGAGTAAGATATTGAAAGATAAATGGAAGAAGTGAAATTATTGATTTTCGTTTCCAATCTTTGTTAGTCTTTCAAACGAATTAAGCATTAAATCAATTCTTTCTCTGTCTCCTGATTCTACAACCTTCGCAATCATCTCTTGAGCGCTTTTTTGAAAAGCAAATTCCATTTTCTTTTCTTCAATTTGTAATTCAACTTTCTTTAATTCAGGTTTCATAGATGCAGATTCAACTATGCTTAAAATCGTATTCATTAAGTCAGAGAAGTGTTTTCCTACTATAGCCTCGGTTTTTGCAGAAGTTTCTTTTATAGATGTCAGTAAATCTTGCGTCTTATTATAGTTAGTCTCGGAGTCTCTAACGCTTTTGAATGCCATCCACATGGAGACAATAGATAGAGTAATCGAAACCACGCTAGTTGTTATTGAAAAAATATCGAATGCTGTCATATTTCATTCCTTATTTTTTTCATGGAATTCATCAATCTCATTCGATATTAGTTGCCCATAATATTTTCCAATGAGGTAGTAAGCTTTTAGAAGGTTGTTTGAATATGATGTTGCAAAAGTACTATTTTGTGGGAAAGAACTTACCGAGTTAAAATTGAGATAGTTATAAATATGCTGAAAGCGACCATTCTCAAAACATAGTAAGAAAGATTTGAAATCATTCATTTTACCATTACATTTTAGAAATTCGTCTTTAGAATTAATATCAAATCTAGGCTTTAAAAAAATAATTTTCCCTTCTCTTTTATCTTTACTGCTGCCATAATAAAGATAATATTTATCTTTATTTTTATTAGATTCATCCTTTGCATCTTCAAAGAAAATTTGTTTTCCGATAATTTGAGGGGATAATTTGATAAGCTTCTTAAGGTCAGCGAAGTTATATTTGGAATCCTCTCCGGCGTCAGTAATGATTATTAATTTTACTCCACGTTCCATTAATCCTAAAACCCCCAAATTTTCTAGATGCCCTCCATCAGTCATAGCATATTCGGATTGAAGATTAATATATTTTTTACTATCGTTACGGGAATAAAAATACCATTCTAATCCAGGCGCATCAAAAAAAGTAAATTTCCTTCCAAATAATGTTATATACCATGAAAAATCAGGTGGAATGGCACTAGATACAGCCAAAGCATGAGATAGATAAAATGAACCTCGGGCTTCATTATTTTTCAGATTTAAAAAGAATCCACCATCTTTGTTTTCCGAATTTTGATGCGTTCCAATTTTATGTCCAGTAAATTCAAATGTAGAGGCTTTAGAAAGAAACCGAAATGCAGTATGGGAACCATTTAAAATCAAATAGGGTCTTTGAATTCGATAATCCTTTTCTAGGTCACTTAATTTTATATCCTTTCCCTTTAAAAAGTGGTTTTGAATCATATTTCGCCACTCTTCTCTTGCAAAGTATCCCTCTCCTGTCGAAACAGGTGTCATTTTATTTAAAATAGCCTTTCCGAGAGCATTAGATACCAGTGAAAGCGTCTTGCCGTAATTTGAAAGAAGATATGCATTACCTGTGTCGTCATTTTTACGTTCAGCAAATTTATCAAGGTCATCGAATTCTTTCTGAGGATTCTCCATTACCTTGTAAGCTCCAGCAGCCCAAGATCCTCCAGATACAGAAGAGATATAATCAACATACTTAATTGTTTTATTATTTAAAGCACTAAGATAGCCTAAATGAAAAGCATTAGAACGAATTCCACCTCCTGAAAAAGCAAGACCAGTTAAATTTTGGGGAGGTTTATTTTCATTGCTTTTTGGTTTTCTTCGTTCATTTATCTGGAGATATTCTTCCTGAAAAAATGTCTCTGGATTTTTTGAGCGATCAGTGGAATCTTTTATAAATATATAGCCGTCATCGTTTTCTTTATTATATATAATATTGCTGCTAGTATTACATGAATAAACGAAGATAAGCGATATTACAAACATAATCCATTGAGTCGGTAATACTAATCTAAGAAATAAAAAATGTATATATTTTTGTTTTAAATTAATAATCATAAGCTTGAGTTGCCCCTCTTACAGTTATATTTTACTCTCTTTGATAAGTATATTTATTAATTTTCAATTTTTTTATTAACTATTCAATTGAATTAATTTTTGAATCCATCTATTATCATCTTCAGCTAAGCGCCTAAAGGCAAATCCTGCACCATTTTCATCTTTTCTTACGACGCCTGCGGATAATAATGTTTTACCTGACTCTGTTTCAATTTCAACGGTAACTTCTTCGTTTATTTCTAATGGAACATCTTTCCAGTCTAAATAAAATCCTGCTTCTGAAATATCTTTCGTAAGTCTGTCTACCGAATTAACCCGAACTTGAATTTGAACAGGGTTTCTTAATTCTCCTCGCCAGCCTCTTGGATAAAGTTTTATGTACGGAGCCGATATATCTCTTCTTAAAAAGTAAAAGATTGCACCGAAAAATAAAATAGTTTGGAATAAAGAATTTAGATTATAGAAATCTTTATTTTTAATTAAAGAATAAAAATTATACGTAATTAATACAATAGCATAAATAAGAAATAACCACCATCCAGTTTTTTTTACTCTTAAAAGTTGAATACCAATCAAAGGTGGTATTGCCATTAGAATAATTTCAAAACCCGTTACTTCATTTAGTATTGATCTCAGGTTTGTAAAACTATGATTAAGTTTATAAGCAATACCTAAATAATTTATTACGGGAAGAAATAAGAAAAGTATCCCAAAAAAAAGTATCGTTTTGGGAATTTGCAATCTTTTACGGCGTTCTTTCATTGGATAATCTCCATTAGCTTATTGTTTTTTAGGTAAACGTAAAAAAAGAAATAACAACAAAATAAAATTCTGTATACAAACTATAGTTAAGAGGAAATCAGTTCTACTCATTGCAAAATTTATATTAGTATTAGATTCTGTATTACCTGAATTTTTCATTGACTCTATCGTTTGTGTTGTTAACCCACCTTGCAAACCCAGAGGTTGAACTGGAAGCGATTCAATTGGCTTACTTTCTTTAGGCTCTATATTATTACTCTTTGCTTTAACTTTATTTACCATCTCCTGGTATTTCATTTTTACCATTGGATTAGATGGATACTGTTGAATAGCTTTCTCATAAATTTCGAGGGCAAGTTTATATTGACCGGAATTATAATAAAACTCCCCTTCTGCAATCCATAATTCGGTTTGATATAGATTTAAGGTTGGATCATTTTCGTTTCCAGCCATTGCCAATTTTATTTCTTCTCTTGCCTTATTTAATTGTTTAGAAATAATTAATTGTTTGATATGCGAATACTGTGAATTAATCGCTTCTTGTGAGAAAAGTATACTTTGAAAAAAAATTAACATAAATATTATAAATTTATTAGTCATAATTACTCCTTATCTATTAATTTGTACGGCACTGTGTCCAAACCGTCCAGTGGGCATAACAGTCGTTAGACTATTCCAGGGACCAGTTGCCGGATTTGACAAGTCTAACCAGTAAACTGCTGTAGTTGTTACATTGACAACGCTAGAACCGCCGAATACATAAAGTCTTCTTAAATCATAAGAAACCTCTGCCGCCGGTGCATACACATTAACTGGAAAGCTCGGACCTGTCTGAACAGTATTACTTGTTGAAGGAGTAAGATAGTAATCAAAACGATTAGAAGCAAGAATTGCCGTTGGTGGTTGCGAGGTATTTCCGAGCGTACTTCCTCCTGTTAAAAAAACTCCAGGAGAGTCTAATGGGTAAGTATCAGAAGGCTTTGGTCTATAACAGGTTGAAGAAGTTCCGAATCGAGACAAACTAAAGTTACCCTCTGTAATTCCGGTCGTTGAATTTGCAGAGGGGATATAAGCATCGTTTGCAAACTGAGCTGTCCCCGTTGTATCGCGTCCACAACTAAAAAATATTGTTCCATCCATTGCACACCCAGAAAGATCAACTCTTGCAGGAATGGAAGATGATGATGTAATGGTTGTCCAAGTTCCATTGCCAGAGTCAGGGGTAAATTTGTATACTACGTTAGGGATCGCGGCTGCTGAAGAGGATGTTACACTTCCGCCAACTAGGTAAATAGAGTTTCCAGAAACAGCACCTATTGCTCCTTGTATTGCAACCGGTGCAGAAGAAAGTGTTTTCCAAGTATTTGAATAAGGGGTATATTCTTCGACAACATTTGATACAGTGCTATTGCCGGTTGAATCCGTAGTCATTCCGCCTATCACATAAATTTTTAGATTAAAAGCGACAATACTTGCATAACTTCTTGGAGTAGGAATATTTACTACTGATGGATACCATGTATTAGCTACGGGGTCATATAAATCAACTTGAGCTACAGGTGTATTTGAAATTCCAATTCCGCCTAATAGCCATATTCCTCTATTCATTACTGTCTGAGTTATCGCAGGTAATGGAATAGGAAGTGTTTGAAATTTCTGAATAAAATAGACTGCTTTTCTATCACCAATACATCCAACTTGATAGTTGTATAATTTTCCAGGAGTAAGGCTTGATAATTTAAAGTACTGAATTTCTTGTTTATAAAAAATAAATTGTGGATTTTCAATTCCTACGTTTCCATAAGAAATAATCCCATAGGATTTTGACGAACACTTCCAAAGAATTTCTGCCGTGTCCTGACCTATAGAGCGGATATAAGTATAATCAACTTTTAACGCATCTGATTTATTCCCTCTGTCAATAGGGTTTTTTGAACAGAATAAAAATAGGAGTATAATAAGTGATAATTTCATAGAGAATATATTAAGGCAATTTCTCCACCAACATTATGATAAAAAGGTTTTTCTGCATATTGAGTATATCGTGGTCCGATACGAACAGAAAACTTTCCAAACTTAATTCCTTGATAACCTAACGAAATAGAGGCTAATCCCTGTACACCTTCAATATATGCCTCATCTTTTTTATAACGAATATAAGCTCCACCAACTCCTACATTTATATAAAAATCTAACCATTTAGAATAAAATTTTCGATATTGCAGATACACAATTTGGTTATATAATCCGTATCTAGAACCGGCTCCATAAGATAATAAATACTCAGATTGAAATCCAATCTGCCATTTATCTTTCCAACTTAAATTAGCTGGCTCAATGATGATTCCGCCTCCATAGATACCAGGACTAATTTCGGATAGTGGTTGCCCATTAGCCGCACCATAAGAAACAATACCAATCTTATGGGGAGCTAATCTATACGATTGCTCCAGATAATCTTTGGGAACGGCAACATCAATCTTTGGATCAGGTTTTTTTACGTCGCCAATTTTTGCTTTGTCTAAATTCAAATATCCAAGAATAGTCTGAACTGTAAGATTTGCTTCCGTTTCTTCTGCAATATTTCCTTTTACAATTGTTCCATCTAACATCTGAATCGTAGCAAGCGTATATCCTTTATGCGTTCCGGTTTTTGTATTGTCTCTCATTTGGATTTCAGATTTAGGTATGTCATACATTTTATCTTTGAATCTAATCTTGATTATGCGGTCGTTTTCTTCTACTACGTCACAGATGAATGCATCACCTGATTTGAGGATGATTTCCGCTGAATAGATTGGTGAAGATAGTAGTAGGATAATAAATAGTAATCGCTTCATATAGAAAGTGAGTAACCGATCCAACAACTATAAACTTGAGGATTTGACTTTTTCTCACCAGTGTAAAATCTATCAGATAAAAAACTGTATATTATAAAATCCATATAAGCCTCGCTTGGGGCAGATGCTATCGAAATCGTATATTGATTTCGTTTTTGGTTAATACTTTTTAATCCTATAGTCTCTATACCTACAATGATTCCAATTTTAAAAACCCATTGAAAACCAATGCCACCAAAATAAGAATAGCTCGGAGTAATATCCATAGTTCTAATTTGTGCGATTGCTAAACTATTAATCCTTGTCAAAGAGTAATCTGTTCTTTGATCGCTAGAAAAATCTTTTCCTATACCCCCTGTTATATATAAGGGAATTTTCTCAAAAAGATAATATCTGAAATTTATAAGACCTAAATCTTGCATATGAGAGTTTTGAAAATAGGATAGTCTTACATTGTATGGAATATTACTATCATCAGTAGGTTGCAGGAAAAAACTTCCAGAAGAATATTTATCATGATGATAAGAGACTCCCAATGAAAATCTAGGAGTCAAATTGAATTGAACTTTAAGTTCATTACACTTGGAACCCAAACTTTGACAAACTCCTAAGCCAGTCTCTAATTTTCTAGATTCTCTGATTTGCGCTTGGGTTAAATTACTCTTATCCGCCTGAGATTGTAATTCAGATGAGTTTGAATTTTCTATATTTACCGTTTCTTCTTTGTCGCTTTTAGATTCGGCTTTAGTAGGTATAGAATCTTCCTTTTCTTGGGCAAATATAGAATAGCTTATAAAAAGTGGGATTAAAAAAAGTTTCTTAATTTTATCTCTCATATGCCAGTATCATCCACTAGTAATAAAGAACTCGATTGTTTTTTGAATCAGTTATATATAACCGTCCACTTGAATCTAATGCTAGCCCAGATGGTAAATTTAAGCTACTTGCGGTTACACCGCCATTATTTTCTATGCCTGAGGACATACTTCCATTTTGCCCGTAAACTCTCGTTGCTGTTGTACTGCCAGGTGGGTAATATAATACCCTGTTGTTATAATCCGCAATATATAGTCCGCCATTAGCGTCCGCAAGACAATTATTTGGACTCGCTAAATTATTTGCCGTAGTTTCATCGGAATTCGGTAAATTTCTAGAAGTAAAGCTCCCATTTTGCCCATAAACTCTCGTTGCAGTTGTAGTACCAGACGGATAATACAGCACTCGATTATTTGAAGAATCTGCTACATAAAGTCCGTCATTTTTATCTATTGATAAACCACTAGGAGAATAAAGACTATCTGCATTAGTGATAAGATTAGACTGCTTCGCAGTAAAACTTCCATTTTGTCCATATACTCTCGTTGCCGTAGTCGTACCCGATGGATAATACAGCACCCGATTATTAAAACTATCTGATACGTAAAGACCATTACTAGAATCCAAAGCCAGCCCTAAGAAAGGAAACTGTAAACTATTTGCAGATCGTCCGCCATTATTTTGTGTATTAGTAGTAAAACTTCCATTTTGTCCGTACACCCTAGTAGCCGTAGTGCTTCCAGTAGAAAAATATAAAATCCTTGAATTACTATTATCAGATATATATAGACCTCCACTTGAATCCAGGATTACTCCTGCCGGGCTGTCAAGGCTATTCGCTGTTACCACACTATTCACTGGAGTCGCTGACGAAAAATTTCCGCTCTGACCGTATACTCTAGTTGCAATCACACTGCTCTTTGGAAAATACAAAATCCGACCATTAAAGGTATCCGCTACATAAATTCCATCACTTGAATCCAAAACTAATGAAAATGGCCTGTATAAACTACTTGCAGATAGACCACCATTATTCTGTGTATTAGTAGTAAAACTTCCATTTTGTCCATAGACCCTGGTCGCTGAAGGATTGAAAACTGAAACGTTTTGACTATTGAAATACAATAATCCAAAAACTAACAATTTCTTATCATCTTTTGATTTTTGGCAAAAATTAGTCATAAAAATTGTTATTATTAAAATAAATGGATATTTTTTATTCATAAGAAAATCCTTCGCAAATAACGTCTTTGTATTTGTTACATAATTCATTCATGCTATTAATAGTATAAAACACGATTATTGCCGGTATCCGCAATATAAAGTCTTCCAGTAGAATCAATTGTAATTCCACTTGGACTATTTAAACTTTGTGAAGATACTCCACCATAATTTTGTGCATTAGAGAACATGCTTTCACTTTGTCCATACACTTTTGTTGCTGTAGTATTGCCTGATGGAAAGTATAACACCCGATTATTTCCGTAATCAGAAATATAAAGCCCACCACTTGAATCTAAAGCTAATCCATTTGGACTAGATAGACTATTGGAAGATAATCCGATTGAACTAGAGGAAGCACTCCCCGTCATACTCCCATTTTGCCCGTAGACTCTCGTAGCAGTTGTGCTTCCTGACGGATAATACAGTATCCTATTATTACCAGTATCTGCAACATAAAGTGCACCGCTTGAGTCGATGACTAAGCCCAAAGGATGACTTAAACTATTTTCAGAGGAAGCTATATAGGAGTTAGAAGTAAAACTAC
>JANMOF010000119.1:0-2569 GCA_031368925.1 Leptospiraceae bacterium | reverse complement strand
ACTTACGCAAGTCCAGTGCCTTCGTTCCGGTCACAAAACTTGCAAGAGAATAATGCAAGTTTTGCGCCCTACACTCAGTCACGGGACTTGCTAGTAGTTGGTCGGCTTGGAGACATTGAGAAAATGGAAAGAAAAATGCTTGGGGCATTTTCTTCCCATTTTATCAACGTCGGATACTCTTAACGTTAGGCGATAAAAACGCAAGAAGAAGAGGAAGGGATTTATGAGAATAAAAAAATTGATATTAAAAAATTTTAGATCGTACAACGAAGAGACTGAAATTGAATTTAATGATTTAACAGCAATTATAGGGAAAAATGATTCTGGTAAATCCACAATAATGGAAGCTTTAGAAATATTTTTTAACAATAAGTTAGTTAAAATTGATTCTTTAGATAGTTGTGTCTATAATGCAGACTCGAAGGAAGCAATAATTTCCTGTATATTTGATGATCTACCTGATAGTATAATCATTGATGCTGCGGCTTCAACAAATCTGAGAGATGAATTTTTAGTTCTTGAAAATGGTGATTTTCAAATTGTTAAAAAATTCAATTTAAATTTAAAAACACCTTCTGTCTCAATTTTTATAAATGCCTTCCACCCAAATGACAAAAAGTATTCTGATTTATTATCTTTAAAAAATGATGAGCTTAAAAAAAGAGCTGAATCGTTAAAAATTGATACGAGTTCGATTGATTTAAGAATTAACTCTGATATTCGAAAAGCAATTTGGAATTCAAATAATAATCTAACATTTAGTCCAACGGAATTAAAAGCAGATAAGGAAGATGCAAAAAAAATATGGGAACAGATTGAAAAAAATTTGCCACTCTTTGCATTATTTCAGTCAGATAGACCGAGTAAAGATGATGATAGTGAAGTTCAAGATCCAATGAAGTTAGCCATTGATCAGGCAATGGAAGAAATCGCTGACGAAATTGATGTAATTAAAAAAAAGGTAATGGAAAAATCTATTTTAGTGGCTAAAAAAACACTTGAGAAATTAGCAGAAATTGATTCGGCATTATCCTCTGATCTTATCCCAACTTTCAAAGCTGAGCCAAAATGGGATTCAATTTTTAAACTTTCTCTTACAGGTGATGATTCTATACCGGTGAATAAAAGAGGAAGTGGTGTCAGGAGGTTAATACTTCTTAGCTTCTTTAGAGCAGAAGCAGAACGAAAAAAGATAACTAATAAAACTCCAAGCGTTATTTATGCGATTGAAGAGCCAGAAACTTCCCAACATCCTAACTATCAAAAATTGCTTATAAATTCTTTAAATGAACTATCGCAAAATGGAAACACTCAAATAATATTAACTACTCATAATCCAAGTATTGCTAGTTTGTTACCATTGAGTAGCATTCGTTACATTAAAAAAGAAAATAAAGAAATTCAAATACAGAGTAATACCGATGCAATTTATAAAACAATCTCCGATGAATTGGGAATTATCTCTGCAAATCTTAACGATGTAAAATTGATAGTATGCGTGGAAGGTCCGACTGACATTATATTTTTAAAATTTATTAGCAGTATTTTGAATCAGTCCAATAATTCTTATCCAGATTTAAACAATCACCCAAAAATAATTATTCTTCCGTTAGGCGGAGGAACTCTTAAACAATGGGTTGAAAATAATTATCTGAAACACCTCAATATTCCAGAATTCCATTTATATGATAGAGATGCGGATAATAAATATGAAGCACACGCAAAAGAGGTTAACAATAGAAAAAATAACTCCTTTGCGGTTCTTACAAAAAAAAGAGAATTAGAAAATTATATTCATACCGATTGCATAACTGAAAGTATTGGGATAAATATTTCTTTTAACGATCAAGACGATGTCGGTAAAATTTTAGCTAAAGCATTACATGATAGGGCTCCAGACGGAAATCCTTGGGAGCAGTTAAAAGAGGATTCATTAAAGAAAAAAATTAGTAGAGCTAAAGGTAGAATTATAAATGAAGCATTGCCAAAAATGACTTTAGCTAGATTAAAACAAATAGATGTTGACGACGAAGTAATAAATTGGTTTGATAAGATGAAAACATATTTGTAAAAGGTTGCGTTTTCATCGCCTAACTGCGAGTATCCACTGCGGAGGTGAACTATGTTCGGAAGCTGTTCACCTCCTTGCTCCAAGCCGGCATAGTCGTGTTAGCCACACTTTGTAGTATATTTGTTGAACTTACGCAAGTCCAGTGCCTTCGTTTCGGTCACAAAACTTGCAAGAGAATAATGCAAGTTTTGCGCCCTACACTCAGTCACGGGACTTGCTAGAAGTAGTTCGGCTTGGAGACATTGAGAAAATGGAAAGAAAAATGCTTGGAGCATTTTCTTCCCATTTTCTCAACGTCGGATACTCTTAACGTTAGACGGCATTTTAGGTTCGACCACGCCCTGAAAAGGAACTGACGCTGAAATATTCAGGGGTAGGTTTCCTCGACATCGTGTCTCGGAAAGACTTTCCATCAAACTTTAAATAGGATGGTAAATAAGTAAGATGGAAATTAATAGAGCGATAAAAATTGGTTTGGTATTAATGATTTTATTTCTG
>JANMOF010000093.1:0-15675 GCA_031368925.1 Leptospiraceae bacterium | reverse complement strand
TGTAAAGGTATGAGTCGTAGTTCCACCCAGTGTAGCATTTCCCGGAGTCCCTAGAGTCAAAATAATAGTTTCCCCACCAGTTTCAAAAAGTAAATCTTGCAGAACGGGGATACTCACAGTTTGCGTTGTTACTCCTGGGTTAAAAGTTAACGTCACCGGGGAGCCAATAGCCGTATAGTCTGTTCCAGATGTTGCAGTTCCACCAGCGTCTGTCGCAACTACTGTTACAGTCTGACCGGACGCTGCTGATAAGTTTACACTTACAGTTCTCGTAGTAGAAGATTCATCTCCTGAATTACTTGCAGCCGTTGCGAAAGAAACAGTTGGAAGCGGATCATCATTGTTAATCGTATACGTGTGAACAGTTGTCCCACCGAGAGTTGAATTAGCTGGATTGCTAATCGTTACGATAATTGTTTCATTCGCTTCATTAAGCGTATCATTATTGACAGTCACCGCTATATTCTGAGAGGATACGCCAGGGGTATATGTCAATGTGCCACTGGCAAGTGCATAATCAGTCCCAGTTCCAGTAGCAGTTCCACCCGTTACCGCATAATCGACAGTTACCGTTTGATAAGATAAGACAGATAAAGTAACAGGAATATTTACAGAAGTCACAGACTCTGCCCCGCTGGAAGAAGCGGCAGAATAACTAACAGTTGGAATCACATCATCATTGGTGACAGTGCCAATTCCCTGCGAATCAGAAATCGTGCTATTTACCACGTTAGACAAGTTTACAAAAAAAGTCTCATTCGTCTCATAGTTATTATCCCCGAGTATGGTAACATTCACATTCTGAGTTGTGACACCTGGAGTAAAAGTCAGCGTAGTCGTTCCAATTCCAGTATAGTCAGATCCAGAAAGAGCACTTGAGTCTGCTGTCGCATAATCCACAGTTACCGTTGCCCCGCTCACAGAAGACAAGGTTACCGCAAAAGTCAAAGTAGCCGAACCGGAATTTCCCTCACCAATGGAAACATCGTTAATGGCTATCGTTGGAGGTGCATCATCATCGTTTATCGTAAATGTATGGACGAAAGTTGCGCCTAACGTTGCATTCGATGGATTGCTGAGTGTGACTATGACTGTTTCATTTACTTCATTCAATGCATCATCGACTACAGTGAGAGAAATATTTTGCGAAGTCACGCCTGATGTAAAGGTAAGAGTTCCTGCGGCTAAAGTGTAGTCTGTGCCTGAACCTGTTGCTGTTCCACCCGAAACTGCATAGTCCACTGTAATCGGGCTTGCACTAACAGAGCTTAGATTTACAGTCATTGTGGGACTAAGACTAGATTCTGTTCCATTAGAACTTGCTAATGCAAATGACGTTGTCGGGATTGCTGTCGCTACGATTAAATTTCTATTTTGACCGAGGGAATTAGTGGCACCGGGTGCAGGGAGAGTGGTTACTGCTGAATTGCCGGCAGAATCTAAAATAGTTCCACCGTTTAAGCTAAATGAATTCGAACTTACAACATCTAGATCGCTCGAATCTTCTCCATTAGCTATTGTATAAACAAAAGTCAATGCAGAGGTAGAAGTGCTTGTATAATTTACGATTGCGTCCGACGCACCGGTTTCAAGTGTGAGGGTGGGAGTTCCAGTTACGGTGATAGGTTCTGAAAAACTTACTTGAATGGAAATAGTCTGACCATTGCCGTAAATTCCATCAGTGGTAATAGAATCAATTTTTGAAATTGTCGGCGAGGTAGTATCAATTGCTATAATTGTTTGTGAGTTACTAAATCCACCCGATGATAAATTAAAACTGGTAGCCATTGCCCCTGAGGGTAATTGTATTTGTCCGTTTGTAAGCGATAATTTAGTCTTATCCGCTACATCAAGAACAGCAATATCCTCACCGTTTTGAACAATGTAAGAAAATACTAGAATATTTGTTCCATCTCCGGATGAGTAAGAGGCAGTTCCATTATTGTTCAATTGGAATTTAGGTGTACCTACTATTTTCACAGTGGAAGCAAACTCAGCTTTAATTGAAATTTCGGAACCTTGTTTATAATATCCAGAATTATTCGTCGTAGTCAAAGAAGTAATCGAAACGGTATTGGAAGACAAAGAAGATGAGTTAGACATTGCCACAGCAGGAAGAAGTTTTTCTAAATCAGATCCAGAAATGGGAAACAAATACTTCTTCAGGAAAGGGTTTAAATAACATCCCGGCAGAAAATATAGGCAAAATAGGATTAAAAAAATCTTTCGGATATAGTTCATATAAGCCCTCTGTATTACAACAGCCACGGGCATTGAAAATTGCAAGAAATTCAATAATTATTTTCCAAAAATATCCTGACTTAGAAAAATAAATGCTGATTATTCTGATAAACTTTTACAGCTTTACTAGTACGGAATCTAAACTATTCAGTATTATTCAGCAAAGGCTTAGTCCATAAATCATGTAAATTGCATTTAACGTATACTTTAATCCCTGGATTCTCCAAAATTGGAAAAAGTGTTAGTATCGCATTTGGATTCGGCGTTTTCTGTAGGTTTATTCCGGTCAAATCCTGTTTATCCGCGTTCATAATCCCAATGCGCTCAATATAATGCTGGTCATTAAATTTGCCTAATACCTGAACTTCAATATTATCTTTTGTAGATTTTGGAATGATTTTTATATGCGGTAAGTGATCTTCCTTTAGTAATTTCCATTCCCCTGATTCTTGCTCTGTATATTCAGACTTGGGGGTAATAGGAATAATCTTCTGTTTCTGTCCTGAAATGCTATTATCCCCTTCATTGGAACAACTAAAGCATATTAAATAAAAGATTACTAAAAGAGAATGTATTAATAATTTAAAAATTGATTTCATGATAATAAAAATACCAACGCGAGAACGATTAAAATTTTATATGAATACTCTAGAATTAGGAAGACAAGAGCACCTAGAAGAACTTCAGAAAGCTTAGATTGAATTAGATACTTGCGAAAACTTTTACTCATATCTGTGATGGGTTTAAAAACGACGCCCCCGCCTAGAATATGAAAAAAATTTTCCGTTGAATTCCAAAAAGACAAATACCCAAGAGTCGGTGTTAATTCTTTTATTTTATAAATATTCATTACTGAAAGAACAAAGCTATAAATTAAAAGAGAAAAAGAAGCAGATAAAATATAGATTGTAACCAGAGAATTATGGCTATATGCCACCTGGATAGAAAAAGGTTTTAAGCCCGTGCTAATTTTTAACATATACCAGAAAACAGAAATAGACGTAACGAGTAAAGATAAGTTAAGAATATTTCGAATCAAAATTTTTTTAGAAAATCCCTCTTTCATTGTGCGAAAGAAAACTTTTGTATGTTGATTACGGTAAATAATTAGAAACCTACAAATATAAGAAAAAATATTTATTACAATTCCAAGTAAAAAAATGGTTTCTACAAATTTGAAAATTTCCCATGTAAGTATGTTCACGTATTACACCTGAAATTCATTAAAATTATTGATTCAATGAAAGGATACAAATTTCTTTTTAAAATAGACTTTTTTGCGGCTAATCGCTTCTCAGAATTATGAAAACGTCTTATAGAATTTAACTTTACTATCTCTACTAGTTTTAAGTCCTAACAGAGAAATAGTCAAGTAATCATTTACCCAATTTGATCTTCGTTAATCTATCATCAATTGGGTAAACTTTTAAACAGGCTTCTAAGATATGATTTGCTCTTTCTGTCTTGCCTGCACCCTCATAAGAATAAATTAGATTAATAAGGTTTGTAAGATTTTTGGGTTCTCGAAGTCTCATTCTTTCACCAAAGTCAATTGCCTTATCAAATTGCCTGGTCTCCTTATAAGCATTTGCCATTTCATAAATGCAATCGGAGAGTTCCGGATAATCAAGAATAACCTGTTGACCTAGATCAATCAGTTTTTCAAATTGATTTTCTTCTTTATATTCGTTTAATTGTTTCAACTTTCTATCTAATTCTATTCTCTGGTCAATTTTAGTTTTGCCTACGTATTTAATCCCAAGCATAGATAGATCATCCATAAGATTTCCTGTCTTTAAAATGAATTCATAGATTTTTTCCAAATCCCCTTCTGCTTTCTCTACATGATGCAAGAAAAGTTTTTCATCGAGGTTGATAATATCTGCATTCGTAATTGGCTCTTTGCCTATAACCAAATCGTCTCTCCCATCAGAGCCCATAACAACGATATCTTCAGGCTGAAGTGAAAATACTTCTACGGAGATACTACCTGTTTGCCCCTCGGTTCCCAATTTTCTATATTGATTTTTATTTTCTATAAATATAGCCTTTCTATCTCTTAAAAGTACTATGTCCGGGTGCTCCGAATTCATAAAATACATAGTCCCTGTATTTTCATCTACCAATCCGAAAATCGCAGACATAAGCATTGAACCATCGAAACTCTCAAATGCTTTATGCATTTCTATAAACGCATTCTTTAACCATCTTTCGGGGTAAGTGGATTTTCCGTAGGCTGTCGAAATTGTTCTCTGGATAATGGATTTAAAAACAGTGCCGAGCACAAGTACTCCGCCAGCTCCCTGGATTGATTTACCCATTGCATCACCATTTAAAAACACAATATATCTTTTTCCCTGCAATAAAATAGTTTCAGAAATATTTACATCGCCACCCAATTCGTGCTGACTATTTTTAAAGGAAAAACTTTTCTTTTGTTTAGAAAAAAATTGAACAGAAACTCTATCGCTTATCGCATTATTCTGACTTAAAGGTCTAATTAAAAGTGTATTTAAAAAATAATCTCCATCTTGCTGGCGTTTCAAAGTATTCACTTTATCAAACAAAGTTGTGAGTTCACGGTGTTTCTCTTCCACCAATAAAGTTTTCTCCTCTAACTGGGTTGTTCTTTCTTTTACCTTACCTTCTAAATTTGCATATAACAATGCATTCTCAATAGAAATACCAATTTGAGAAGAAAGGAGTCTTAGTATTTCAAGTCTACTCGGAGTGAATGCACCCGTAACCAAATTATTTTCTAAATAGAGGATACCAAAGAGTTGCCCTTGCTTCACAATCGGGCTACAAATCACCGACTTAGGTTTATTGTTAATTATATAGTCTGATTGAGTAAAATTTCCCTCACCTGTTGCATCTTTTAGAACTAAACTCTCCTTAGTTCTTGCTACATACTCAATTAAAGATAATGGAACATAATCATCGTTATTCACAACTAATGATTGTAACACTGGAAAACTTTTTAGTCCGATTCCTCCTTCCGCCTGAATCAAGAATCGATCGTTATCTAATAGGATTAAAAAGCATCTCTGTGCGCCTGCATTTTCTATTAAAATCTTCATCATTTTTTGAAAAAGATTTTCCAAATGAATTTCACCTGAAAGAGCTTGTGAAACCTTGACAACACTTTCAATATCCATGTGAGCAGTCGTGCTGAAAGTGGTAGCCCCTCCACCTGTAGTGTGAGTATGAGATTTTACGGATATTGTTTTTCCTTGAGTAATAGTTCTTATTAAATCTTCTGAATGTTCTTCAAAAAGTTCTGGGAAGTGTTCTTGTAAATGGGCAACTTTTGCAATAGCACCCCACGCCAAATAAGACTTATGCGCTTCTTTTATATAAGCATTTCCGATCTTTTTCTTGTTTTGAGAAAAATAAAATTCGGCTGTCAATTCATTGATAAGTGCTATGTCATTTACAAATCCGGTCTCTTCCACGAGTCCAATACTTTCTTCAAAAAGCAAAGATGCTTCTTCATTTTTTTTATCCAATGCTAAATGAATTGCTTGTAAAAATATGTATGAGTACTTATGATTAGCCGGACAATGCCCTGCCCACTTTTTAAATTTCTTAATTACAAAATTTAATTCCTTAGTATGTTTTTTCTTATCTCCAACTTTATTTTCAATTAATTTCGCATGAATAATTCCTTTAAAAAAATAATATCGAACCTGGTCATACATCCCAACGGATGCGGCATCTATCGGGACTCGAGATTCATCCAATAATTCCATGGCAATTACATAGTCTTTAAAAAGAATTGCGAGGTGAATTTTGGCGACCAAGTAAAAAGCAAGAGCAGTAAGATTTCTTTCTTTTATAAGCGGGAGATGTTTTTTTGCATCAAAGTATTTTCCGGATAGCTCAAAGTCTTTTGGAATTACCGGCTGCATAAGTTTAACCGCATACTCAATATTAGGTGCTATAAATTGAATAGCAGCCTCCATATTTTCGCGATAGATATTGGTATACTTCGTAAATTCATCATGAATACTTTTTAGGTTCTCTCCGACATATACTTTATAAGCAAAATATACGCAAAGACTATAGGCATAATAATCATAATCCCCTACGCTTAAAGCGACATTCGTAGTTTCCAAAATGGGAGCAATACAAGAGCGAAGATCATATTTCCAATGCCTGATTAAACCAAAAAATATATGCCTTAATCTGGGCTCTATTTCACTGGATTTAGCTCGATCCCAGAGTTGAAAACTAAGCTCTCCATATTTATAACCATTTTCAATGTCGCCTAACGCTCCACAACTAATCAAACCGTACAAAGAGAATGCATAAGAACTGGAGGGACTAATTCCATTTTTAACAGAAAGCATGCAAGCTTCAAAAGTAAGAATTGGTAAAGCATTTGGCTCACTCATATACGCAGACGGCGCTCCCAATGCATAAAACTTTGTTGCGTCTAACTTGTCTTTATCGGTCATTAGGGGTAAATGCAGAATTTTCTCATAGCTATATCGACTGAGCACAGCTTTTGCTTGTAGCAATTTCAAAAGAATATCCGCTTGTCCCGGCTTTCTCTTCAATTTATATTTAATTGATTTGAGACCTTCTACAACCATATCGAAGGCGCGGGCAAACTCTCCAATTTTATTAAAATAATATGCCTTAAGCTCGAAGACTCTAAGCCTATCCGAATTTAACTTTGCTTTTTTTAATACTATCTCAGAAAATCCTTCTGCTCTTTCGGGATTATTTCGAAGGAACTCTACTTCAATAAGAGCATGATGAAGTTGGAGCATCAAATCATAATCATCCTCCCAAGTTTTATCAGTGAGGATACTCAGTGATTTGTCCAGATAAGATTTAGCTCCCTCGTAGGCGGTAGCCGCTCTTGCCTTTAAAGCTGCCATTAGATTTAATCTAGCAATTTTAAGTTTTTCCTTTTCATCCTGTAATAAATCTAAAGAATTATTAAATTGATTTGCAATATCGAAAACCCTGTCTGCCAATTCCTCGTCGCTTGTATGAGAAAGAAGAAGTCTTCCAATTTTAAGATGAATTTCTTTTTTATGATCATCCGCTATTAAAGTGTACGAAGCCTGTTGAACTCGGTCATGCACAAACTTGAATTCGGATTCCTGTTTTTTTTCTTCCATCCCGATAAATTTATAATTCTCATCTAATGGAATAACTAAATCTTCTTCAACAGCGCCCCAGAGATCTTTTAAAGTTTCCTTCTCAGTCTTCTCAAGGATAATTGAAATTATCCTTAAATTAAATTTATTTCCAATACAAGAGGCAAGCTTTAAGGTTTGCTGTGTTTCAGGGGAAAGCTTCTCAAGTTTTTGAGTCATCAAAACAACTACATTATCTGTCATATTCTTTGACACAATGCGCTTAACGTCCCACCGCCATGAGTTTTCTTTATGGTTATAAGCTAGAAGCTCTTCTTCATAAAGAGATTTTAAAAATTCTGTTGTAAAAAAAGCATTGCCGATTGTTTTCTTAAAAACTAAATCAGTTAGCTCTTTTGTTTTTTCCTTATCCGTATTTAGAGAATCAGAAATTAATTCATTTACATCTTTTAGTTCTAGATTCGTTAGTAACACTAGCTCAATTTTCGTAGTTTCTTTTTTTATTTCATCTATCAGGCGAATAAACGGATGGGCGGAATCAACTTCGTTGTCCCTGTAAGAGCAAACTATAAGAAAATACTTTATATCTTTATCAGAAAGAATAATATTCAAAAGATTTAATGAGGCTGAATCAGCCCATTGGAGATCATCAATAAAAACGACTAACGGATGTTCTCTTCTGCTGATTTGACGAATGAAGTTTTGAAAAATTATATTGAATCGAATCTGGGATTCTTGCGGTCCGAGTTCAGGGACTTCAGGCTGCTCTCCAATAATCAATTCTAAATTGGGGATAATATCGATTAGTATCTTTCCATTCGTTCCAAGAGCATCTGAAATTCTTTTTTTCCATTCAGCAAGAAGTTCTTTTTTCTCAGTTAATAGTAATTTTACAAATTCTTCGAAGGCTTGCCTAATAGCAAAGTAAGGAATATTCTTTTGAAACTGATCGTATTTTCCGGAAATAAAATACCCTCTTTTAGCAGTGATTGGTTTATGTATCTCATTGACTAATGCCGATTTGCCAACACCTGGAACTCCACTGACGAGCAGAATTTCTTTTGCCCCTAAGCTCGCCCTCTGAAAAGCAACCATTAATTTTTGAACGTCCGTTTCTCTTCCATACAATTTTTGCCTAATTTGAAATCGTCCCGAGAAATCTTTAGCTCCAATCGGAAATGAATCAATCCTACCTTTTGTTCTATACTGGTTTAAACATTCCTCAAGATCTGTTTTCAAACCAAAACCAGATTGGTATCTGTCCTCTGCATTTTTAGATAAGAGTTTTAAAATGATTTCAGAAATCACAATAGGAATCACCGACTTTATTTTTGTCGGTGACTCGGGTTGAATCGCAATATGACAATGAACCAATTCCATTGAATCACTTGAGGCAAACGGTAATTTGTCGGTAATAAGTTCATATAAGAGAACCCCGAATGAATAGAAGTCAGTTCTATAATCAACCACGCGATTCATTCGACCAGTCTGCTCGGGGGAAATATAAGCCAGTGTTCCTTCTAATACATCTGGATTACCTAAATGTTGAATTTTCAGGGAAATCTTAGAAGAAATTCCAAAGTCAATCAATCTAGCCTGTCCGTTTGGGAGAATAATAATATTTTGCGGTTTAATATCTTTGTGGATTACGTTCTGAGAATGCATTTCTCCAAATGTTTGGGATAAACCAATAGCGATCTGTAAAAAATATTCTAGGTTTATTTTTTCTATTTTTATAAATTCTGTTAAGCTTTTTCCACCATAATCATTGAAAATAAGCGCAAGTCCATTTGGGTAAGTCAGAAATTTTTCCGGTTTAAGAATACCATCCGAGGTAAGGTCTCTTGTAATTTCAAATTCATGACTAATCTTAGTTATTACCCTAGGAATATAAGAATTAGGACGGTTAGTTTTTATGATGACAGGTTTTGATTCTAGCTTTTGAATTCCTTTATAGATAACTATATCTTCTCCTTCATAAAGTGTATCCTGTATTTCATATTCTTTTAAAACTAACATCCATTACTCCTAATGCAATCGTGATAATCTAACAATGTTGTCTAAAAGAAAAATTCTTCAATCATTCATAAAGCAGTTTAACCGTTACAATGAAAATAATATACTAAATAGTATATTATTTTGAAGCACAATTTCGCAAATAGACTTTTTTATTTTCTTACAAATGAAAAATAGATAGGGTATGTAAAGAATAATTTTATTTTTTTCTTAAATAATACAAAAATGTAAAAATGTCGCCTAACATCGAGTATATGAAAAAAATTAGATAAGAGTTTAAATCGTTTAACATCGTATTATCCTCATCTTGAGATTTTAATCATTTCTCGACAGACCTTATTCATTGAATCAGGTAAATACCATTGTCAATTATAAAACCTTTAGCCTGATGATAAGAAATCTATAATTCAAAATAACATTAGGAAAATCTAATATTATTAGAGATTTACTCTTATTAGCCCAAGTTATTCAAATAAATGATTTATTTCAGGAATAAAGAAAATTATACTCAGGAACAGCTATCCACAATGAGACTAAAAAAATATTGCATAGTGCAAGAATTTTTGATATGAGTTTTACTCCAAGAAATTTGACAATCAACTAAGCACTATTAATAAATATACAAATATCAAATTAATTTTAATGACTGTCAAAAGTAAATTTTATTTTTGCTAAATCATTTCCGTTAAGCTTACTTAAAAAAATATTTGAAAAAAACTTTTTTTATAAAAGAATGTCAAAAAAGTACAAACCTTGGAGGTAAAAATTAGTATGAAAAAAATTAGTTTTCTATTCCTGTTTCTAGTAACACTCTCTTTTTGCACTTCTGTTTCTGTTGCAAATGAAAGAGAAATTCCAAATTTGGATACGCAAATCCAAAAACTTTTTCAATCTCATCTAAAGTTCATATCTCATTCCTGGCAAAACCAGGCTGAGCTTGATGAATTTGATAAAGTTTTTTTCACCGATTTTACTTTTTTAAATTCTGGTAATACTAGAAATTTCTTTCAAAATATCCAGCATAAACTTGAAAACGGTAAAGCCTATCCAGGACTAATGCAGGTTTCTTATTCTAGTTATTCATCTATCAACGGAAAAGTTACCGGTGTGAATTATGAATATAAATCGGATGGGAAAAATATTATTCTTACAAAAGGAACTTACAATAACGGAGATATGCTTCGGGCTGTTTACAATTATAACATAGATGAAAAACTTTTAAACACGAGAGAAGTAAAAGGAAATAAGCTAGTAAATAAAAATTCCTATCGCTTAGAAATTTAGCCCTCACACAAGCAAAACAGTTGACAAACCATAGAATCAGCCAAGTCTGATTCTATGGAAAAAACAAAACGCATCGTTCTTGTTGCTCACGATAATAAAAAGAAAGACTTATTAGATTGGGTCACTTTTAACAAAGGCACTCTCGCCAAACACTTCTTATCCGCCACTGGCACAACCGGAAAGATTATTGCGGAAAGCACTGGTCTACCTGTGCATCGTTTTATTTCAGGTCCACTCGGTGGTGATCAACAAATTGGAGCAAAGATTGTAGATGGCGGAATTGATATCATGATTTTTTTCTGGGATCCTTTATCAGCCCAACCTCATGACCCTGATGTGAAGGCTCTTTTACGCATTGCTGTTTTGTATAACGTTCCTATGGCTTGTAATCGCTCGACTGCGGACTTTTTAATTTCTTCTCATTTATTAGATGAGGACTATGAAAATAGACCGACCGAGAATTCAAACTCTACTTCTAATTAAACTTAAGGAAAATTTAATGAAACTTTTTCTCACCTTTTTATTTGTAATCAATGCTTGCACAACAACAAGCATTAAAAGTATCGAAGATAACGAATACGTCGTTATCAAACCTTCTCATATACCTGGCGCCGGCATGGGACTATTTGCCGCTAAAGACATAAAGAAAGACACAATGGTAACTCACTATGAAGGAAAAAAAATTACTCGTAAAGAATACAATGCTCTGCATGAAAAAAGCGAACACTGGTATATGTTCACAATGCCTGAATGTGCTAATGAGCCAAACTTTCCATACATAGATGGAAACCGAGAACACTACGGGTCTAAGGTTAATTTTGCTCCATCTAAGATTAATGGCAAACCGACTAAAATCCAAAATGTGCATTTTTTAAAGCATTGCGAAGATCCATATATTAGGCTTTATGCTACACGTGATATTAAAAAAGGGGAAGAGCTATACGTAAGCTATGGAAGCATTTACAATTATCATTTTATGGAGTTTCCTGAAGTGCAAGAATTCTTTTTAAAGAAGTCAGGCATTCAATTGAAACCAAAAGAAAAATTTACTTTCGAAGATTAAAATAAAATCCGAGCTAAGAGCCTATCTTTATCCTTCATTATCCTGACGGTTTTGAGATAGAGCTTTTAGATTTCGAATCATCCTCCACTGCCAGAGGATAATAGCGATTAAGCCAATTGTAAGAATTGGCCAGATAATACAGAAAATATATACATTAATCTCGTTATATGTAATTCCAAAAACTTTTGCCCAGTAGATCAAAAAATCGACGCATAAATCAAAGATTCTATCAATGATGGTCGATTTCATATACTAAAGTTTAAAAAAGCTAACCTGTTTCTTTAAATCTTCTGACACTGTCTCTAGGAATTTAGAATCATCTGATAAAGCATCTAGCCTGGTAAAGTTTTGTAAGGTTACTTTACTTATGCTGTTAGCTGTCTCAGAGATAGTAGAGATTGCTTTTAAATGTTCGTCTGTTGATTTAAAAATCTCGGAAGAAATAGCTTTTACGTTTTGAATGGTAACTTCTAGAGTAGAGGTTAATTGGCTGTATTCTTCAATCAATCCTTTTACATCATTTGTCTTGAGGTTAATTCCTTTTACCCGCTCGAGTATTGTATCAAACATAGATGTTAGCTCTACTAATCCATCCATACCTGCTTTCACAAGAGAAGAATTCTTTCGAACAATGTCCTTGATAGATTTAGTACTTCCAGCCGTTTGGTCAGCGAGTCTCGATACCTCTGCGGCTACTACTGCGAAACCCTTTCCTTCATTTCCTGCTCTTGCTGCTTCGATAGATGCATTAAGCGCAAGAAGGTTTGTCTGGTCTGCAATTGTATTGATAATAGAAACTACTTCTGTAATTTGACTCGTTGTATTGTAAATTTCCTGCATACGCTCGTTTAGAGTATTCAGAGAAGTTTTTCCCTGATCGAGTTCATTAGAAATAATTCCTGTGTCTCTTGTGGTTATCTTGGTCTTATCCCCTAAGTTTTGCACTAGAGAGGATTGATCTTTTAATTTAGAAAGCATTTGTTCAATTTTACTACTTTGCTCGGATGTCATAACAGTAATACTGTTACTTGCATTTACAATTTCAAAAATCTTCTTTGCTATTGCTTCGGATCCCGCAGTTTGTTTTTCTAAGTCATCGCGCATCATCACAACTGCAATTTTCATATTCATCGAAGAAGATTTTACATCCTCGGATGCTAAGAAAATTCCTTCTAGCACCTGGTGAAATTTAGTCACAAGACCACCGATAGATCTAAATAGATCGGCAAATTCCCCTTTGCCTTTCGCTTCAATCGCGACCGTTAAATCTCCTAGTGCAATTCCACCGGAATAATCGGCTGCTTTTTCGAGTGGTTTAATTACACCTTTTGATAGCCAGAGGATAATAAAGATTGTCGCACTAAGTCCTAGTAGGGAAAGTATAAAAGCAGAATAAAATAAAAGTCTAGAATTAAATATTTGTTTCTTTAAAGTCTCTGAAAGTCTTCCCTGTTGGCTTTCAAAAAACTTTTTTACTGCCTCTGAATAAACTTTTTTATTTTGATGATAATCCTGTCCTTTTAAGATCGCTTGAGCTTCTGTTAATTTGCCCTTAGCCCCTTGGTCAAACATCTTCGTTTCTAAATCAATGAGTGAATTATTAACAGAGGAAACACTTTCAAAAATCTTTTTCTCTTGTGTTCCCGAATTCTTCATGCTATAGTCCAATTCTTTTTCTAATTGTTTTACATGGTTATCGTAACTTTCTTTGTATCCCGCTTCCCCGGAATAGGAAAAAAAGACCGCGTTGTCGGTAATCTTAGTGTCTTCTAAGAGAATCGACCAGGCACTATTGAAAAGTGGGATTTCAGAATTCAAAATTCGTTCTGAATTCTGATAAGAAATAAAACTAATAAAAATAGTCACCACGGAAAAGAACAGGTTCAAAAATGCCACGAAAAACGACGCAGGAAGGATAAGGTTTTTAATTTTCATACTATACCAATTTACAATCTACTATTAGAATCGGTCATTTTCCTTGCAATCTTATTCAATAAAAGTGGTGGATATTTTTAAAAATGCGATAGCATTAGGCTAATTACCTCTATCACCCCCAAATCTTTTACTGTGATCTATCCGGCATTCTTATAGCTAAGCTACACTAAGTTGCAGTTCAAATTGCGGTTGAAATAGCAGTCCTACCTTATCCGAAAAACATTTCCAGGTATAGTTAAACTGCAAGAAAAACTGCAACTTGAACTGCTATAAGATAGAAAGACATGCTAACGGAAAGTGCAATCTGGCATTCGAAGTGGATTTTCTAATTCGCCATTACAGTCCCTTTTTCCCATAAACAATACCGCAAAAATAGGATGACAGCAAATTATATAGGAGCATATTTGAGCTATGATAGTTGTAGATTCTAGTTTTTTAATCAACGCTTCTCCTTTAGTAAAAACATATACACTCGATGAGTTCTTTGCTCTTCCTGAACCAAAAGATTTTTCCAAAATGGAATTGATAAATGGAGTATTGTATATGAGTCCTATGCCCGATTGGAGACATTCAAACATTATAGAGAAATTAAATTTTCTTTTAGTAACGTTTCTTGGAAAAGCGAATATTGGAGGTAGAATATATAGACCTCGTGCTGGCATTCAAAGAACAAAGACTACTTGGTTAGAGCCTGATTTATTTTACCTATCTAAAGAATCCCTCGTTCGTTTTGAAAAAGAAATTCCTACAACTGCTGACTTAGTAATTGAAGTATTAAGTCTCTCTACATTCGAATATGATAAAACCACAAAGGCAGACACCTACGAAGCGTTAGGCGTTAGAGAGCTTTGGTTAGTTGACGCTGATACAAAACAAATTGAAGTCCGCGAAAATCTAAATGCAAATACAAAATGGGATAGGATCGTAGTCTACGAACAAGGTGATATCCTTGAATCCAAAGTCATAGAAGGCTTGCATTTTTCTATTGATGATATAGTAGTTGTACGTTAAAATTTTTTATTTTATCTGTTCTATACAGACTATGAACGTTTACGGACAATTAGCTGCTTCTCTTTAGCCCAAAATAAAAAAGGAAGTTTTATGACTATGAAATACATCCTATTGATTATACTCTTTGCTGCTTTAATCCAATGTTGGAATAACAGAGTAGATTGCTATGAAAAAGAAGGATTGACTTATGCAGCTTCGACTCAGGCAAATCGTTTGGATAGATTAGATTTCTGCGCCATTCTAGGTATAGCCGCAATATTAAGACCTTCAAGCCCTACACCCTCTAATGTTGATGCCGATCCTCAGAGAACATATAATAACAAACTACTAATGTGCTATGTAATTTACCAAAAAAGAAAAAAGTGCGATAAGGAAATGAACGGTCCCTGGCCTGGCAATCCTTATATTTGGGATAAAAGGTACGGGAAGTAACTACCCATTACCCGCTAGAAGTAAAATAAGTGAACAAACAAATCCGTAATATTTTTATTGTAGCAATCTTTACCGTGGGTGGTGGATGGCTTGGCATTTGGCTCAATCATGTTACAGGTAATACTCAACCACTTATGCAAAGCCTGGGCGCTTTAGTCTGGCTAATATCCCCTGCTATAGCAGGATTTCTTTTGCGTGCGTTTGGTGGTGATGGTTGGGGTGATTCAGACTTTGGATTAAATCTATCATTAAGCTGGAAGTGGTATATGGCGGCAATTTTAGTTTATCCGCTAAGTGCACTTATTAGCTTTGGGCTGGCAATTGCATTTAAAGCAATTAGCATAGAAGGCTTTATTTCGCAGGGATTTAGTGCATATGCATCTTCCGTTGGTATAATGATATTAGGCTCGGCTTTAAAAAATATCTTCGAAGAATTTGCCTGGCGCGGATATCTTACGCCAAGACTAGACGCAGCCAAGATTCATCCTATTTTAAATCATTAGAGTTGTTGCAAAATTCATAATAGTGAATAATGTCAGTTCGAGCGTTAGTCGAGAACTGCTTATAAAATAAAGGCTT
>JANMOF010000080.1:0-1787 GCA_031368925.1 Leptospiraceae bacterium | reverse complement strand
CACGCTATCTCGATAAAATTGATGTCACTAAGTTTAAGGAAACCATTCCGGGGTTTCAGGATTTGGTTTTGCGCTATCAACAATTTGAGACTGCGCTTTCAACAAGTACGCGGGAACGCAGGAAAGCAGCTGATCTTTGCATTGAAACCGCTATATCTTTTCATCCTCTTGTAAAGAATTACAAGCAATTGATTAAAGACGGGTCTCTTCGTCTCCGCATTGTACATAATGACACCAAGATCAACAATATACTTTTTGATGCGGTCAGTGGAGAAGCCGTTTGCGTTATTGATCTCGATACCCTTATGCCCGGCTATTTTATTTACGATCTGGGAGACATGGTTCGGACTTTTGTAAGCCCGGTGAGTGAAGAGGAGAAGGATTTTTCTAAAATCGTTTTAATATTTATATCTCCTTTAATGGGAGGTGGATTCAAGTGATAAATGCAACACATTCAATTTTAGCGAAAAAATCTCATTTGGAGACAAGAAACCAAATCTTTTCCTGGGTCTGCTGTTTAATTTGTTTTGTGTTTGAGTAATTTGTTCGTTAGTTATAAGTTTAAAATCGTGTTTTTTTGGAAAATATTGCCTGATTAAACCATTTAAGTTTTCATTAGCACCTCTTTCCCAACTGTGGTAAGGTTTGGCAAAATAAAAATCAATTTGCAATGCTTCTGCAATGTTTTTATGGTTAGCAAATTCTTTACCATTATCTGTTGTTATTGTGTTTAAAAACGGCATCCATTGCTGTAATAATTCTATGCTTTTTGTTTCTATGATGTGTGCTTCTTTACTTTCTATTTTTGCCATTTTTAGCATCCCTGAAGCCCTGTCATTAATGGTTAATATAGCACCGCTTTGAGCGGCTCCTATTACCAAATCCATCTCCAAATCTCCTAGCCTTTGTTTCTCTTCTACTATTTTTGGACGCTCGTCAATATCTACTCTGCCTACAATCTGACCTCTTTTGCCCTTGGTAGCACTACGTTTTACATACTTTTTACCTTGTGTACGCAGATGTTCGTAGAGTTGCCCTCCTTCCTTTTTGTTTTCCCATATAAACTGGTAAATTGTTTCTGCCGAAACGTAAGGTAAGCCTTTTAATTTCAATCGCCCAGCTATTTGTACTGGGCTGTAATCTTCTTTTAAAAGTACTATAACTGTTTCCTGAACTTCTGGCGTAAAATGTATTTTCTTTGCCTTGTTTTTATGTCGCTTTTCACATTTTTTTTGTGCTAATTCGGCCTTGTAAACCTCATTACGTTCGTCACAATTACGCTTTAGTTCCCTACTAATTACTGACCGATCTCGGCCTAATTTCTCCGCAATTTTTGACTGCGTGAATTTTTCTGATTTTAATACCGCAATTTCATACCTTTGCGCTTGAGTTAAATGTCCCATATTTTTTGAGTGTGGTAACCCAAAGATATGTGCTTTTCCTGTGACCGCAATGATTAAGAAAATTTGGCCTTTTGGGGGCCAATTTTCTCAATCATTGCTACTTTAGACTTGTTCGCTGTTGCATTTATTACTTGAATCTAAGAACATTAAAATTTTAAGATTTTTGATTTTCTTCGTTAATAGCTGTATTTCATCCGGTCTTAAATAATCTCTTTCTCTTAATCCTAGTTTTTCTTTATCAGATTTTACGATTAAAAAAACTTCTCGATTATTATTAGCTGGTAAAAACAAATATCCATCGTGTCCTAAAGCTGCGTTAAAGTGAACGTCGTTTTTGTTTTAAACTACAACTAGTTTATATCCCTTTTATATAGATGATATGGT
>JANMOF010000069.1:0-4038 GCA_031368925.1 Leptospiraceae bacterium | reverse complement strand
GGAGTTGTCACTGCTGGATCAAATGTTTATGTCACAACTTCAGCGGGTAACCCAAATGGATTTTTTATGTCTATCAATAGCGGTACAAACTTTAGCTCAATCGGTAGTTTACCCAGCTCTTGGAAAGTTGCTTATCATAATAGTACGATATACGTTGCCTCCCTGTCGACTGGTGTTTATATCTCCACAAATAATGGAACTACTTTTACTCAAAGAACAACAGCAAACAGCGGGCTTCCGAACAATGCTGTTAATGCAATAAGAGTATATTCAGACGGAACAATTTACGCTGGAACAGGTGGGGGAGGTTTAGGAATTTCAACTGACGGAGGAACTTCTTTCGTAACTAGAAATGGAGCTAACGGACTTTTAAACTTAAGCATTCAAGGTATTGTAGTAAAGTAAAAATACTATCAAACTAAGATACTATCTCTGATCATTAGTATTTCACAATTCTAGCATTAGGGATTGGAGTGGAAATGTTTTTGTCGTTTAAAAACATTGGAACATAGCTTGGCTAAGTTCTCTGATGAAAGAGAAGGGGGGACCCGACTCCCTTTCCGCTTTTTGGAAAGGGAGAAATGCCCAAATTATTTTGCTACAGGAAGTCCTAAAGACGCGTTTAAATCTAAAGCTAAATCAAATTTGAATTTATTGATATCGATTTTTGGCTCATACCATACGCCATAATTTCCAGCTAAGATTAATTTTTTCAAATAACACTGAGTTAATGCTTCTGTAGAAACTTTATCGTAGTATCGAATATCGATTTTAGCAGAATCTTTTTGCAAAGCTCCCACTAATGCAGCTACAAACGTTTGTCGATTTTCCGTATCCGTATTGATTTTTGCAAAGCCTGCACCAATAAGTCCTTCGATTTGCTCCCAGTCCGTGCCTACAAAATCTTTCCATTTTTGAGCAGATGCATGTGCCCCTAAATATTTTAAAGAATAATCCACAACTTCAGGATACAAAGTTGATGCACCGTGCGCTACAAATAAAATATCTGGATTAATTTTGTCTGCGATTTTTAAAAGTTCATGAGCAAGCTCAACATTCAATTTTACTTTTTGTCCAGGCTTACCTTTGTTGGGTCCATGCATTGTTCCGATAGTTGGAGCAAGCATCAAAACTCCAGTCTCAGTTAAAAATTGTGTCAAATCAGCTGGGTCAGTATAAGTGCTATGTTCAGACTTTGTATCTTCATCTTCTTCTCCAGCTAATACTCCAAGCTCACCCTCTACAGAAAGTCCAAGGGGATGAGCCATATTCACAACTTCTCGCGTTAAGGAAATATTATCCGCCAAAGCCATTGCAACACCAGCTTTATGATCTGTAGAATTATCCGCCATAACCGATGTCAACATTTGAACAGCAGCCTGAACAACTTTACGCCCAGCTTCAGAAATATAATCTCCATGATCTAAATGAGTTGCGATTTTTATTTTCGTACGCTTCGCCATTTTTTCGATATAAGAAGAAACTAATTCTAAACCAAAAGTCTGATCGTTGTTTCCGAAAAATTTCAAAGCCGAATTTGAAAAAGCTAAGATCGAACTCGAACCCAACATTTCAGCCGCAGTGATCGCAGCATTGATCGATTGAAACGTCGTAACATTGTAAGCAGGAAGAGCATAACGCTTTACTTTCTGATTGCCCTTCACTCCATTCTTCGCTTGAATCAAAAGACTATGAGCAGACGCCATACCTTCGGAAAACTTTCTATTTGTATTTAATACGGGTGGTTTAGAAGACATTGATTTTTCCCTCTCTAAAGAAATCTGAGTAAAAAATAAAATATTCGTTTTTAATGACAAGGTTTTTTTTATTCTTTTGATTGGTTCGCTAAAGGAATGATTCGCTGGTAAAAAGCTTTCCGCTACGGTCATTTTTTTACCGGAAAGATTCTTCGAGGCATTTTGAAGCCTCGAAGCCATAAAAAAATGACACCGCATCAAACTATTTTTTCGCTCAGTCGTAGATCAGACAGACTTGTTTGCATCAATGGATTTGGATGCTTGAAGGAGTTCCGACAGATTTATTCGGATCGATGGATTTGGTTGATCGCGGGAGTTCCGACAGACTTATTCCAATCGATGGATTCAGCTGATCGCCGTAGTTCCGACAAACTAATTCGAATCGATGAATTTTGCTATTCGCAGGAGTTCCAACAAACTTATTCGAATCGAAGGGTTTGGCTGTCCGCGGGAGTTCCGACATTTTCAGAGAAACTAATACTAGCTGATATTAATCACGTAATTGAAAACCTTTTTCCTTTATCTAAAAAACTCTCAGTCAAAAGTTTCCATTATCCAAATCCATCGAGCCTGATTTTGCGAATACGCAATGCTTTGTTAATACTTGAATAAAGATCATACTGTTAATGTAAAAATAGATACAAGTAAATCGATAAATACTCTGATAATCTAGATTCATTTTCTTGACTTCTTAGTCGAAATAGGGACTATGGGAGTTATGCGGCATTTTAGGTGCGGACATTTTCGGATTCGGAACCAACGCTTAGATAGTCCGTTATAGGTTTCTCGGCCTCCTTGTTTCGAAAGATATTAGGTAAAGACAGGAAGAATATAGGATGATAAAAAATGCGAACTAAAACGATATTACTAATTACAATTTTTACTGCTGTAATTGTTTCACTTGCAGCCGATCCAAGTTTATTTGATCCGGAAATTATTAAGGCTATTTTAAAAAAAGGGAAGACAGCCAATGAACTCTCACACGCAGGAAAAAGTATAAAATCAGAAAGAGTATACGCAGAGATAGAAAAGGATTTAGGTAAACTATTCACGAATGGAAAAATTATTCAAAGTGATGCACTTTGCAAATTTATAAAGCGGACTAATGGTAGTGATACTGAAAAAAGTTTTAGTATTAGTTGTTTAGAAGATGGTTTTTTCTTTGACTTTGGGTCAGAATCAGATGCACATATACCTGATAGACAAATGCTAACTAAACGTAAAATCGTCGAAGACTTTGAAGATATAAGTGAGGGGTCATTATTTTCGGGAAGGATAATGGTTGTAAGTCCCTATACTCATACAAAGACCTATTCACATTCTTTCAGAATTTCTCCTCAAGAAATTATTGTTCATTGTAAAATCCTTGAAATAAGAAGCATAGAAAAACCAAAGAAAGTAGATGAACCGGAAAAGAGTGAAACTAATTAGTAGATTGATTTTTTTAGCAAACGCGACTAGTATTTAACAATATATAGGATTCAAAAAAATCGCTGAAGATCTAGGAGTTAGCAAAGGAAGTTACTATTATTATTTTTCGGATAGAGAGAATTATATTCGAAAAATATTGGAGTATTCGATAAAAATCACTACGGAAGATTTTATAGAGACGGCTTCAAAAGAAAAAAATTTCAAAAATCAATTACAGGCTTTGATTCTGAACGTGTTCAAATCTAGAAAAGGAAAAGACTTTGATTTCTATCTAAGAGATTTTGCAAAGAATCAAGCCTACGCAAAAAAGATCATGCAATCTATGGACACAAGGCGGATTTCATTTATTGCTGAATTACTAATTCATTGCGGGTTAAAAAAAGAAGACGCTTTTCATAGAGCGACAATTTTTTATCATTATTATTTAGGTTGGCATTCTCGATTTAAGAATGAAAATTTGAAACTGAAAGAACTCGCGGCTCAGCTTGAAATTTCAAAAGAACTTTTGGGAGTTAGTTTTTAATAATCCTTACGAGTTTTATGTTTATACTCTTTAAAAATATTTAAAAAAAATACAAAACTGAAAATAAAATAAGCCAAACAAAATCTAAAAAATGCCAGTAAATTGCTGTCACTACTAAAAGATTTCCATGCTTTGAGCTATAGTCCTTTCTAAAAGTCAGATAAAGAATCTTTGAGACCGGTACTATGCCAATCAATACATGAATAGCATGCAACGAAGTTAAAAAATAGAATGTAAATGAATATAAATTTGCGGATCGTGGTGAAAAATTAAGCCGCGATCTGCTCCGCAATCCGCACCGGATCGTGCAACGGCGCGAGCGAAGCC
>JANMOF010000061.1:0-10155 GCA_031368925.1 Leptospiraceae bacterium | reverse complement strand
GATATGTCTCTGACTTATTAGAAATTGGGACAGAGCTAGATTTACGAAATGCTATTTATGTCGGGCATTCTGTAAGTGGAATGGTGGGGTTACTCGCGAGTATCCAGGAACCGGATTTTTTTTCTAAATTAATTTTAATCGGTGCGTCACCTCGGTATTTGAATGACAAGGATTACTTTGGAGGATTCAACCAAACTGATTTAGATCAGCTTTATCATGCAATGCAAGCAAATTACCAGGAGTGGGTAAATGGATTTGCCCCTGCAGCTATGGGAAATTCTCATCGTCCAGAACTGGGCTTAGAATTTGCAATGACTCTCATGGATTTACGCCCGGACATTGCAATGTCAGCTTCTCGTGGAATATTTCAATCTGATCATCGAAACGATCTTTCGAAATTTAACAAGCCATGTTTAATCATTCAGGCAACGGATGATATAGCAGTTCCCGTCCAAGTAGGAAAATACTTGAACGAAAAAATTTTAGACTCTACTTTAATTAACGTAAAGGCTAAGGGACATTTTCCTCAGATGAGCTCACCATCAGAAATCATTACCGCAATTGATTCATTTTTACTTTCTAAAAAGCATAAAGCTATCCAATAAAAATCCAACTAGAAATGCAATTAGAAAGTAAACGGATAAATCAATTTTGCCGCTAGTTTTGATTTTAGATTTTGCAATCGCACCTGTTTCTTTTATATAAGGAATAAGATCATTTACCCACTGACCTTTCTCTACTACAACATAATGTCCGCCTGTTTGTTTGGCGAGTCTGCTTAAAAGATCATCTTGTCGGTAGGTTTCGATTTTCTTAATTTGTTTTTGACTCGTTTCTTTTTTCTTGGTTCCCGTTGAGTCATCGGTAGAATTATTTTCTAATTCTTTCTTCTCTTCTTCTGTATACGATACAAAAAAGTTTACAGCCCCACCTTTACTTGTTCCAACACCGACCGTATGAACAGTAACATTGTTTCGTTTTAAGAGTTGAATTTCTTCTTCTAAATCTTCTTCTTTTCCTTCTGGAACTTCTCCATCGCTTAAGAGGATAACTTGAATATTTCCCTCTGTTTCATATACCTGTCGTAAAATTTCTTTTAGTGCCAACTTAAAACTAGAACCGGTGCTTTCAAAACTATGCGCGAGTAGAGTATGAATAAAAGTTTTAATAGAAATAATATCATTCGTAGGCATAGAGTGTATTGCTGGTTTGCCGCTAAATGTAATTAGCCCGTAGGCAAAATCCGGATTTGCATCGACTAACTCTTCTGCAAAAGCCTGCCCTTCTGCAAATCTATCCTCTGGATATTTTTTTGTAATCGGATGAGGGCTAGTATCTCCCGCAAGCATACTAAAAGATCCATCTAAGACTAAAATAATTTTACCTTTTCCAGAAACATCTTCCACCATCCCTTCCATCCTAGGTCCGGTGGTGGCTATGATTACGCAGAGCCCGAGAAAAAATAAATAGAGTAAATGTAATTTTATTTTGGTTAAAGAATTATACTTTGTAATAGAATTTACAAACCGTTTAGAGACGTTATCCATAGTCCAGAGAAAAGATTGTGATTGCTTTCTATAAAGATATAGCAAAAAAAATATCCAGGGAAAAATCCAATAGAATTGATTTATATTTTCGAAATCAATCATCTCATTGGTCTCCTGACAAATAAACCATCAATCAAAATCCAGATAAAAAAGATTTGCATTCCAGCAAACGCTAAGTAGCGCGTATAGGAATGCTTTAACCTGGATTTCTTAACTTCGAGCGGAGTTCTAGATAAATTACCTAACTCGGAAAAAATTTCCGAGAGGACACTTTGATTTTTAGCACGGTAGAATTTTCCGCCTGCGGTTTTCGCAATTTGCCGCAGTTGCTTATCATCGAGCGAGGTAACTAGTATTTTGCCGCTAGGTGTGAGATAAGGTTTTCCTTCGACATATACTTCAATTGGATCCTCGCCAGCTAATCCGATTGCATAAAGCTTTATGCCTAAGTCTTTTACATACTTGGCGGCTAATATTGGATCAACCCCATAAGAACTTTCCCCATCCGTGATAAGAATAATAACTTGATCTCGCTTTGGAACTTTTGCTTTTTCTAAAGAATCTGTAGCAGAAAGAAGCGCATCTCCAATTGCGGTTCCCCCGCTTTCCGAATGATCGATTACTTTAAAGGAGATACTTTCGAGTAACTCCAACAAGACAGGATGATCTGTAGTCAGCGGTGTTTGTGTAAATGTATCCTGGGCAAATATGTATATACCGATGCGATTGCCTCCGCTTCGTTTAATAAAGTCTTTTGCGATTTCCTTCATTGCTTCGAGTCGATTAGGTGCGAAATCAGCCGCCTGCATACTCGCAGATACATCTAACACAAGTGCAATATCAAGCCCATCTTCTTGAATCATACTTCTTTCTGAAACTTTATGTGGATCTGCAATTCCAATAATGACAGTTGCGAGTAGTAAAGATTCTAATACGTATTCTAGATATAAGAAAATCTTTCTCTTATTCGCTGGAGTTTTGTATTGAAGGGGAGCATAAGATACAGTTGCCTTCTTTAAGAAAAGAAATCGAAAGTAGAGATATACAGGAATTAACCCTATTGCCCAGAGAACAAATGAATAAGAAAAATGTATTCCGCTCAATTTCCAGGCCTCACGATTTCATTGCTTTTTGATTTTTCTTTAGGCTTTGGAATATTCTCTAAACCGGAGGCGATTTTTGCCTCAGTAAATACTTCATCGAATTCTGACTTCATCGGATTTTCTTTTCCGAATTGTAATGAGGATAGGTTATAAAAAAAATTGCCTACTTTTTTGTCTTTAATCCGCTTAGAAATTTCATGAGAGGTCATTTCTTCAATCTCAATTCCTGTCTTGGATTCAAAATGCATTTTCATAAGAGCGGATAATTCATGTAATCCATCTCGATACTGGAAATTACTGGAATAATTTTTTTGGATAATTTCAATTCTTTCTTTCAGAACCTCAGCAGGTTGCACTGGAACTCTTGGTTTACGCTTTTGAATTTCTTTTTGCATATTCTTAAAGTACCTATACAACCAATACAAGGCAATAAGAAGTATAGGAAGAAGAATCCAATTACGGACTTCCTGATTGTACCGCCAATCAAACATATGCACGGGTGGAGCGATACCGTTTGGTAATTCTGCAAGTAAAAAAATCAAACGATTACCCTCTTCTTTAAATGGAAAAATTCTTTGAGTGCGCGTCCAACCTCTGCTCTTGTTGAAAGGCTATGAACGGATATTCGATATTTGACGCTTGCATTTTTCAGATAAGTAGTCATTTCATCGAGACTACCTAACTCGCCGGGGCTTAGAAATCCAGAATTTCTTTTTCCGTTATTGGCTTCAGGTGAAATAGAGGGAAAGAAAATTTCATTTGAGAATTGATATTCAATTGGATCATAAATATGGAGCATATTAATATCATGCTCGATTCGAGAGAACTTTAAATCTTCCGGCAAATCGTGATCTAAAAAATCAGAAATGATAAATAAAATAAAATGACTTCTTTTAAATTTTTGAAGTGCATGAAGCACACTTCGAATGTCAGAGCTAGCATTTGAACCAGGAGTAGTTTCTGAATGAGTAAGAAAAGATTTAATTGCTCTGAATAATTGAGATTTGCCACTAGAAGGTCGAACTACTTCGATTGCTTCGTTATTAAAAATAATATAGCCGACTTTGTCTCTAGATTGGATAGAGGAAACTGCCAGAGTAGCCGCTACTTCTACAGCAAATTCAATCTTAGTCCTATCTTGAAATCCTGTAAACATAGAGGGGCTAACGTCTAACGCAATAAATACTTCCCGCTCTCTTTCTTCCAAAAAAGTTTTTACATAAGGTTCACCCAAACGTGCAGTCATGTTCCAATCGATCATACGCACCGATTCACCATAGACATACTTTCTCGCTTCATGGAACTGCAATCCTCTACCAGGAATCGTCGATGTATAATCCCCGGCTAACAACGAATGTGCGTTACGTCTGGCAATCAGTTCGAGTTCTTTGGCTTTTTTTAGAAGATCAGAAACTAACATAAATAATTAGGGAACTTTCACTTTAGAAAGAATCTCATTTATAATTTGTTCTGTCTTAATACCTTCCGCTTCAGCGTAATATGTAGGAATAATTCTATGACGAAGAACGTTATGCGCTATAGCCTTAATATCTTCCGGTAAAACAGAATCCCGACCAAACATGAGAGCGCGGGCACGCCCAACGAGTGCAAGTGCAATAGACGCTCTAGGCGATGCACCGTATTGAATTACATTATCCAGGCTGAGACCATAAGCTTTTGGATCCCGTGTGGCTTGAATAATGTCAGTTATATAAGAAATAATTTTATCCTCAATAAAAATATTTCGAGCAATTTTCTGGAGATTTAAAATGTCTTCCGGAGTCATTAGTTTTTGAACTTCAGGCAATCTTGTTTCTTGAATCACCATCTTCACAACTTCTGCTTCTTCTTTCTTTGTGGGGTAAGTCACTATTAGCTTCATCAAAAATCTATCTAACTGGGCTTCTGGAAGTGAATACGTTCCTTCTTGCTCAACAGGATTCATCGTTGCAAAAACGAAGAAAGGTTTTGGAACAAGGAAAGTTTCATCCCCAATGGTAACTTGTTTTTCTTGCATAGTCTCTAAAAGTGCAGATTGAACTTTTGCGGGAGCGCGATTGATTTCATCGGCTAATACGAAGTTTGCGAAAATAGGACCTTTATTGACTTCAAAGCTTGCCTTGGATTGATTGTAAATTCTTGTTCCCACAATGTCGGCAGGGAGCAAATCAGGAGTAAACTGCAACCGCTTAAAGGCAACATTACAAATATTTGCAAGGAGATTAACAGCTCTTGTCTTAGCGAGCCCGGGGACACCTTCTATTAGTATATGCCCATCTGCTAATAGACCGAGAATAAGTCCGTCGACTAATGATTCCTGTCCTACAATTCCATTGTGTATTTCTTCTTTGATTTTTTTTATCTGAGCAACTGCTTCGGTATTTTTTGACAAGGCAAACTCCTTTAAAGAACTTTTATCTAAACGGATTTAGAATGCAAGTATAATTTATTCAATTGCTAATGGGAGTTTTAACACCTCACGGTGGGTTCGCTGCCGCGGGCTAATTTACTAACACTTCCAATAATCGCAGCATTGTATCCAACTCGCTTGAGTTCAGCTAAACATTTTTCAGCGTGATTCGGTGGCAAAGTAAATAACAATCCGCCCGATGTTTGTGGATCAAATAGAACGCGATACGTTGGATGCGATTTATCGCCTGTGAAATAAGAATCAAATGATTTCCAGTTAGATGGGAAAAGACTACTTTGTATTTCAGGATTTTTTTCTAGAATCGAATTTAATTCAAAGAGTAAAGGAATTTTATCTAAATAAATTTTAGCATTTAACTTAGACGCTTTTAGAATTTCTAGCAAGTGACCCGCAAGCCCGAAGCCAGTTACATCCGTGCAGGCGCGAACTTTAAATTTTTTCAAAATATCTATCGCGTTAAAATTTGATAGCAGCATAGACTGAATAGCCGCATCTACACAAAGCGGACTTACCTTATTTCGCATATCGGCAGCAAAGGCAAGCCCAACGCCAATTGGCTTTGTGAGAATTAGTAGTTCATCGTGACGTGCATTTTGTTTGGAAAGAAAATGATCCTCTTCTTGAAATCCATTGCATACAAATCCGAGTCCAAATTCTTTTCCTGCATTTGTATGTCCGCCTAATAATTCAATGCCTTCCCTTGCGAATACAGAGCAAGCGCCAGCAAGAATTTGAAATAAATCTTCACTCGACTGAGTAGAATCTTCAGTTAAATTTACAATTGCTTGCGCAGAATGAGTCTTAACCCCTTTTGCATACAAATCGTTTAAACAGTGATTAGCCGCAATCTGCCCTGCAATAAATAAATCTGCAACGATTGGTTTAAAATAATCCACCGATTGAATCAATTGCACTCTCTGAGAAATGGAAATCATCGCCGAGTCTTCGCGATCTTTTAATCCAACTCGTATTTTCGCATATTTGTTATTAGTCAAATTAGGCGAAATTGCTTTTTTTATACTCGGTAAATAGTTTTCTAATCGATCAAGTGCTTCCTTTAAAATTTCTGAGCCTACTTTTGACCCACACCCCCGGCATAGTAAATCGTCTATCCAACCATTCATGATAGGCTTATTCATCTTTACTGGAAGATTTTGAAATTTCTGCATGAACTCGGTGTCTATTTTATTTTTCCACTTCCATATCCATTGATATGCGCCTAATGAATAGTTTCCCCTTGATGCAATTGCTCTTCCGTCACCTAAATTTAAAAGAGTCAAAAATTGCGACTGCGGGATAAACTTTTCAAGTGGTCTACCTTGAGCTATACGAATTAAATTATTATAGAGAGGAATACTCTGTCTTACCGCAAATACTCCCGCCTTGGGACGGGGGTGATTTTTCATACTTGCTATATCGCCTACCGCAAATACATTCGGGTGGGATACTGATTCCAAGAAATCATTTACAAGCACAAAACCATTTTCATCTTTTGCTAAATCACTTTCCTCTATCCAATCTAGAGTTTTTGCTTTTACAGCACCGATGATATAGTCGAGTTGAAAATCACTTCCCTGTAAAGTCTCACAATCGAAAGAGTTTTTATTTGGAACCACTTTACAGATTTCTTCATTCAAATGGAGATGAATTTTTCTTTCCTTAAGTATCCTTAAAACTTTCTCTCTAGTTCCATCATTTAGGCTTTGTAAAATTTCTTTTCTTCTTTGGAAAATATGGATCTCAACTTCAGGAATAATATCTCTTAGCCTCTGCTCAGTGGTAAATGCTGTTTCAATTCCGCCTGCACCTGCACCAAGTATTCCAACACGAAAACGATTCCCATATTCCCCACTTTTTATTTTAGCAAGAGTAGAAATCCATTTTCGGAAAAAGGCAATGGCTGGCTTGATGGGGGTAATATGCTCTTTACCCAAAATACCTTCTAGATTGGGAACAATACCAACGTTAAGCGAAAGAATATCATACGGAATCGGAGGTCTATTATCTAAGAGCACTAATTTATTCTTCAAATCCAAACCGATTACATTCGCTTGCACAAATACAGCTCTGGCAAAATTGCAAATATGTCTGAGATCAATTAAACATTCATCCTTGGTGTAGCTACCCGCAATATACCCCGGTAGCATTCCGGAATAGGGGACAATTGAATTAGTTGAAATAAGAGTTATATCAAGATTAACCGCTGACTGCATTCCTAACTTTTTCAATACGGGGGCATGGGTCTGCCCTCCGCCTACAAGAACCAGTCTTTTATGATTTGATCTCATTGCATTTATTGTTAAATTCTATCCGATAAAATAGACTTTGGAAAGAATTATTTTTTTCCAAAAGGAAAATTATTTTTTACTAAAGGTCTGCCCTGTCCGTCTCTATAAGAGCCCGTAATAACCGTAATAAAATCAACCAAAGACCAAACCCCGCATCCACCAAAAGTTAAGAATTGCATAACGCCGACCATGGTGTTTCCTGTGTAAAGTCTATGCACGCCTAAAAATCCTACAAAAAAACAGAGTAGTAACGTAGTCAACCAATCATAACCCTCGGCATTCGTCGTTGGGGAAGAAGAAATACCGAAGGCTTCATTTGTTAAACGATTGCTTCTTTTTCCTCCAGCACTCTTCACTGGTTTATTACCATTATCCTCTACATCGCATTTAGGGCAAACTCCTTCTGGTTGTATTAGTTTTTCTCCGCACCATTTGCATAAACCCTCGTAAGATTGATTTAAAGTCTCTTCACTCATAGTATTCTCCTAAATGCATTTTTATTCTAAATCTGGAAATTCATAGTCCAAAAATATTTTACTTAAAATTTCTCGCACCATTAGTTTTGCGGCAACGACTGTTAAATGAATGTCATCGTCAGCACGCATAAGGGTTCGTCGTCCTCGATACGGAAGATATTTTTCATATTCCCCTTTTTCATTTCCTAAAATATTTGTCATTGGTATGTAGGTAAATCGGTGTAATTCTGAAGCTTCTTTAAAGCAGGCATTGATATAGCGCGTATCGCTTTGATATTTCCCGGGACCCATCGGTGGAAGCTCGACCCAGTAGAGATTCATCTTTGCTTTCTGAAATCTCTCGGCAATTAATTTAATTCGCTCCAAATATTCCTTTTTCCACTCATCAGTTTTAAAGTATACACTGCCGGCATCCGTTGTCATCATCTGTGGATCATTTGCACCAATTAAAACAACACCCAAATCATATTTCTTTGCATTCAATAACTCATCGAGCTTATCATGCCAATTATAAAATTTTGGATAGCTTAAACCAGTAGACACCTTTGCAAAATTTTCCATCGTCAAATGGTAATTAGCCTGCACAAACTCATTGATTCCCCAGGATATAGAAATTCCAATAGAATCTCCAATGACTAGAATTTTTAAAGGATCTGACTTTGTATGTTTTGGCTTTGTATTCTTAGATTTTTTTTCTTTGAATTTTTTTTTTCTTTGCTGTAATAGCCAATTCATTACATTTTCGTTATGATAGGTATCTGTCCACGCATCATGCTTGGAATTTGGATAAATTGTAAACCAAGTAGTAGAATTGCAATACTGCAACCGCTCGATAATCTCTAAAGTTCGCTCCGGCAAAATGAGAGTATCCTTTGCTCCATGAAATGCCCACACGTTTGCACTTCGTAACCTACAAATTCTAGAAGTATCACCCCAACCGGAAATAGGCAGAATAGCAGCAAATTTATCAGGATACTCAGTCGCCATTTTCCAAGCCCCATTTCCTCCGAGGCTAATGCCTGTTAGGTATATTCTATCTTCATCAACGGAATACTCCGATTCAATTTCTTCTATCAAGGTCATCAAATCCTTTGTATACCACTCTTCCTCTGACTCGGGCAATTGCGGTGCGATCATGATAAACGGATACTCAGTATTTTCCTCTGCAATCATTTTAGGAAGCGCCTGGCGTTTAAGCATTTCCAAATCATTACCCCTCTCTCCTCGCCCATGTAAAAAGACTACAAGTGGAAGCTCTTCTCTCTGGTTTGTGAAATAAGATTTTGGTTGGTATAACAAATACGGAATTTGTTTTTGCGATAGTTTCTTACTTGTAAAGACTTTTGGTATTAGCCGCTCGCTAGGAATTGGAATCTGGCGAGAGATGCAGTTGGCTAGTGTAAACAGGAATAAGAAACTTAATTGCCACAGAGGCACAGAGACACGGAGAATGAATTTCATGAGATTATTAGAGTTTAGTGGATTGTTTTGGTATGGAGATTTCATTTGAAGATAGAATTAACGAAAAAAGAGTATTACGAAATCATTATATCGAAGCACATAAATAAATACCCTTCACAAAAAACTCTGTGTCTAACTCAATGTTGCTTCTTGGGGCGCAACATAATGTGCCTCTGTGGCAAAATATTTCTACTATTCAAACTCTACTTTATCGTATACATCAGAAAGGGAAAGAGTCAACTCGAGTGTGGGTATAATAATAGTATCCTCTTTCATATTTTCAGAGAAGAGCCATTTGCCATCGGATGTCTTTGTAAAGAGTTCAATCTTTTTATGCTCAGAGGATACTAGCATGTATTCTCTAAGAGAGGTAATATTCCTGTAAGCCTCGAATTTTTTACCTCTATCGTATTTTTCTGTTGAGTCAGATAAGACTTCTATAATTGCATTCGGATTTAAAAGGCAATCATTTTTATTATCCAGAAATTTTCGTTCTCCACAAACTAAAGTTACATCTGGATAGGTATAATGTCTATATTCATCAATGACCACTCGCATATCTGACGGATATACTACGCAAGGTTTATTTTTAAATTTAGAATGAAATGCTGCAATCAAGTTGCTGACGATGAGATTATGCCTTTCCTTCGCACCTGCCATTGCATAAATTTCACCATTGTAGAATTCATGCTTCTCTAAAGAATTTCTTTCGAAATCTAAATATTCTGTCGCCGTCATTAATTTCTTTGCCGCGTTATCCATAAGAGCATTGTTCAGCTATTCTTTCTGATTTGCAATCTTTTTCTTTGATTAGAATCCTTTACTAAATTCGATGCAAATATTTACAAT
>JANMOF010000058.1:0-4348 GCA_031368925.1 Leptospiraceae bacterium | reverse complement strand
GATTATGTAGAAGCTGTAGAAGAAAAAAATCTTTACTCCGGAGCGATTAAAGGTATAGTCGCAAGTCTCGGAGACCCCCACTCACGCTTCATGAGCGAGGACGAATTTAAACATCTGCAAGAAGAGACCCGTGGTAGTTTTGGCGGTGTTGGATTGGAAGTTACGCATTCGGAAGGATCAATCTTAGTTATCTCTCCTTACGATGATACTCCTGCAATGAAAGCAGGTATTCAACCACAAGATAGGATTTTAGAAATCTCCGGCAAAAGCACTGAAAAAATGTCAATAGAAGACGCAGTAAAACTAATGCGTGGTCCGGCTGGAACTAACGTTACAATAAAAATAAAAAGAAAATCTACCAAAGATGCATTCCCACTTACCCTTACCCGTGAGCTTATCAAGATTCAATATCTAAAATCTGCCTATCTAGAAAATGAAAAGATAGGATACATCCGATTAACCCAATTCATGGGCAGGGAAAACAACACCGGTGGCGAATTTAAAAGAATAGTGCAGGAATTTGCAGCAAAAGACGCACAGGGGATAGTCATTGATTTGCGCTCTAATCCCGGCGGACTTTTAGATTTGGCAATTGACCTATCTGATATTTTTCTGCGACCCGAGCAGGATATAGTTTCTGTAAAAGGTAGAGGAGAAAAACTCATCCGTGTCTACAAGTCGCAAGAGAGCCAGGGAAAAGTTTTAGATGTTCCGGTCGTTGTATTAGTGAATGCAGGATCGGCGAGTGCTTCGGAAATTCTAGCCGGTGCTTTGCAGGACAATAAACGAGCAATTATAGTAGGCAATCAATCTTTCGGAAAAGGCTCAGTCCAGAATATTTATAATCTTCCTTACAAGACAGGTATTGCCCTTACCATTCAGAAATACTACACCCCCAGTGGAGTTTCCATTCATAAAAAAGGAATCACTCCCGACATAGTAGTAAATCAAATTACACCGGATAATGACGATAAGGTGCTAATCGAAAAACTAAGCAAGACTACTATCTTACAAAATTTCATAAAGGATAACCCCGGTTATTCGGAAAAAAATATAAAAGCATTTCAAGACTTACTTTCTAAGAAAGGATACAAGATGAATAAGACTATATCTCGCTACTTACTGAAAAAAGAAAATGCTATCGGCGAAAAAAGTCCTGTTTATGATAGAGAATTCGATCCACAATTAAATAAAGCAATTGAAATTTTGCTAAATCCAATTACTCCAAAACCGACTTCAATGTAAATGCTCGGACTTGGAATTGAATCTAGTTGCGACGAAACTTCTATTGGAATTGTAGAAGACGGAAATAAATTACTCAGCCTAAAAATATTTAGCCAAATCGAAACTCATGCAGAGTTTCGAGGAGTAGTTCCTGAAATTGCATCGCGCGCACACTTAGAAAAAATAAATCTTCTCTTAGAAGAAGCATTAACAGAAACCAACCTGTCTTTAAGCGACTTATCATATGTAGCCGTTACAACACGACCGGGGCTACTCGGTTCTCTCATGATAGGTGCTCAACTCGCCAGGTGCATCGCATTCGCTTGTAAAATTCCAATCGTCACAGTAGATCATCTAGAAGCGCATCTGAATACCGTTCACTTAGAAAATAAAATTCCTGCATTTCCTTATATTGGCGTTTTACTGTCCGGCGGAAATTCTTCTATCTTTATAGTCGAAGACTTTGGGAAGATGAAACTCATAGGGGATACTTCTGATGATGCGCTAGGAGAAGCATTCGATAAGGTATCTTCTCTTTTAAATCTTCCTTATCCCGGCGGTCCTGCCATTGAAAAAAGAGCTAATCAATATTCACCGGTAGCGGCGAATAAGAGTCCCTTTCCTGAACTACTCAGAGATTCACCCTCAGACAAAATCCAATTTTCGTATAGCGGGATTAAAACAAGTGTATTGTATTATATTAAAAAACACGAACTTACTGAAGACAAGATAAACGAGATTTGCTATCATTTTCAGAATACAGCCTTCCAGTTGGTCGAAAAAAATATTCTAAAAGCAATCAAGCTCACTGGAATAAAGACTATCGTCGCAAGCGGCGGAGTCCTGGCAAACGAAATGCTCCGTAAAAGGCTTCTTACTATTGCGACCAAGAAAAGAGTAGAGCTTCACTTTCCAGAAAAAAAAATCCTCTGCACGGATAACGGGGCAATGGTTGCTTCTCTGGGATACTATCTATTCCAGGCTGGTAAAACGGATTCTATCAATTTTAAAGTGAGCCCAAATCGTTAGATAGAAAAATGGATTTACACTCCACGCATTAGAATTATTCTTTAACGTGAATTTGAAATTGATTTGGAAAGGAATAAAGTAGAACTATGAAATTAAAACTTAACTGGGTGCCCAACGCACTTTCCCTCGGAAACTTAACTCTCGGCTTTGTATCTATGCTGATTGCATCTGAGGTTAGCAATACAAATCCAAATAACACACAAGTGTTTTTATTATCTGGAATTTTTATCATTTTAGCCGCTTTGTTTGATGGATTTGACGGGATGGCAGCGAGGGCACTCAATGCAACCTCGGCTCTCGGGGCTGAGCTTGATACGTTAGCCGATCTAACAACATTCGGAATCGCACCGGGCTACCTGACCTATAAAATGATTTTAGAGAATTTCAAATTTGATTTTTTTGGAACCGGCGAGCTTTTCCCTTATGGAATGCTAGTAGCATCTATTTTTCCTATCTGTGCCGCCTATCGTCTGGCTCGCTTTACAGTTTCACATGACCCCACATCATTCACGGGCTTACCATCACCAATAGCAGGTGTGATCGTAGGATTATTTCCATTAGCTTTCCCAAACAATACAATCCCTAATTTCTTAACCATTCCAAGCTTTATCATAGTGGCTTTATTAATGGTATCTAAGATCCGTTATTCAAAACCACAGGTTGCAATTAGAGGAAAATTTACAAAGGGGAGAATTTTAATTATCCTCGCTGGATTCTGCGTGCTCTTCTATTTCTTGGGATTACCGAAAATTCCTTTCGTAATGTACGGAATTTTAGTTTTCTATGTATCGTCTGGAATCATAAGCTTAATTATTCAATTCATTCAAGATTTTTATCCTGACAGCGACGACAAATAGCATTTATCCTCATTTGTCTTCTTGAATTCGAAAACGAACAACTCGATTTTCTGGATCAAACTTATCTCGTCCTAAGTATTGATCTGGCTCTGGATCAGCAATTGCTTTCATTTTGTCTTGTGGAATTCCATGAGCAGAAAGCAATTTCTTTATCGACAGAGCCCTACCTAGAGATAGTCGCTCTCGATTGGTAGGCAATTCAGTGGCATCCATCTTTCCCCGAATTTCCAGGTAATGCGTTTCAGGCAAATTTAGTGTAACCTCTTTTATCTCTTTACAATACCGATTGCACCATTTTTGAAAATACTCTTCGTTAGCCTCTGAACGTCCAGCCCAAAAACCAGAAAAGTAAGCAGTCTCAGGATAATTAATCCAACTCAATTTTTGATTTTGTATATAAATACAATTATAAAAAAGAAAAATAAATACTAAGCTTAAAAAAAAATTCCAATTCATACTATCTCCTAGCATTAAGCGCCTACATACGATAAAACTCTAAAACTCTAAAACTTATACTCCGCTGTTATAAAAGCTTCCTTGATATAGCTTCCTGACCTGCTGTCCATTAGAGCCTTCAGACCACTACCTGTTTCAAAATAACCGGATCGAAACAAAAGCTGAAAATCACTTAAAACATTCCAGCGAAGATTCAAATTGTATTCTCGTCCCATAAAATTAGAAGTTTGCTTATCATAAAAGGCATTATAGTCTCGATTATTTTCAATGAAAGGAGATCTATTTGCATAAAGATGATAGTAACCTACTGTTAATTCAAAAGGTCCTGGAACAATTATATTTACGAAGCTACCGACTTCATACAAACCAGTCATATTTCTAGCGCTGAATAGTGCATAGCCCCCAGTAAAATCAATCGCAATATTTGAAATAGAAAAGTCGGGGAAAATTGTTCTATACCCCCCACCTTTGTAATTGGCGGGAACACCGTCTTTACTATATCCAGGACGACCTGTAGTTCCTATTCCAATTAGGTTTAATTTAATTTGAGAGTTATAGCTATAAGAGATTTGAAAATCCCAGAGCCCTCCACTAATTGTATAGTCCTTTCTTTGTTGGTAGACTTCTTGCTCATTTGCATTTCTTATAGATTGTAATGCTTTTAAGTTTACATTAAAATAAATCCCATGCGCCATCATGGTGAAAATGCCATAACGCCATTCATTGAAAACACCAAACAAATAAAAATACCCAGAAACACGAAAAGAATCAGTTAGATCATT
>JANMOF010000036.1:0-2224 GCA_031368925.1 Leptospiraceae bacterium | reverse complement strand
CAGATTTTAAAAAAACATGTTAAACCAAAAATTAAATACCATGAGCATCATCCGTTATAACCCGAATGACTACATGCCGACTTCGTTCAGCAATCTGGTCGACCGTTTCTTTAACGAGTCAATTGCCCGCAATGGCGGTAGCACATTTGTTCCTAAAGTGGATATTCTTGAAACTGAAAAGGCGTATGAAATCCAATTTGCAGTACCCGGCTTAAGCAAAGATGATTTCAAGATCGAGTTGAATGACAATCATCTGACCGTAAGTGGAGAAAGAAAACTTTCTAGCGAAAAGAAAGAACAAAACTTTCACTCCCTCGAAACACAGTACGGCTCTTTCAGCAGATCGTTCAATCTTCCTGAGAATGTAGATGCCACAAAGATCAATGCTAAGTACAACAACGGAATCCTTGAGCTAAGCATCCCTAAGGATGAGAAAAAAGCACTGAAGCAAACGATCAAAGTAAATTAAACCTCGCCCTTCAATGCAACAGAAGGGAAACAGCTTATAGATTTTAAGTGAAGTTGGGTTAGGTGAAGGCGCTCTCGAAAGGGGGCGTCTTTTTTTTATTGCAGGTAAGACTTTTCTCACAGAATGGCGTTAACTTTCTGTAAACAACTCGGATATGAAGAAAGGATTACTGTTTGTGACCGTTGTGCTGTCGGCTTTTATAGGAGCGGTTTTAGGGATTATGTTCACTGTTCGTTATCTCGATTCCTTTAGCCCGGCCTACCAATCGATCGAACAAAGACAAAACCTAAAATTCACCAGTTTATCGAAAGATTCTTCCTCACAAATTTCAACAGCACCTGATTTCAAAATCGCAGCGCAGCAAGTAACTCCTGCAGTAGTACATATACGCACCGTTTATGGCCCGGGAAATTTCAGTTTAAATCCATTAGATCATTATTTCCATCCACAAGCCCGCTCATCTGGTTCGGGCGTTATCATTTCGGATGATGGCTATGTGGTTACGAACAACCATGTGATTGAAGATGCCAGCAGTATTGAAGTAGTGATGAACAATAACCAGAGGTTCTTTGCAAAAGTGGTTGGTGTGGACCCCACTTCTGACCTGGCGTTGCTTAAAATAAAAGCTTCCCGTCTTCCCTTTGTAAAGTATGGCGATTCCGATAGTGTTATTCCGGGCGAATGGGTATTGGCCATTGGCAATCCATTCGATTTAAACTCAACCGTAACTGCGGGCATTGTCAGTGCCAAAGCCCGAAACATTGGAATACTTCGTGATAAAAATAATTTACAGGTAGAATCATTTATTCAAACAGATGCTGCTGTAAACCCTGGCAACAGTGGCGGAGCACTTGTGAATTTAAAAGGAGAACTAATCTGAATTAATTCTGCGATTGCTACCTCAACAGGAAGCTACGCTGGCTATTCATTTGCAATCCCGGTAAGCCTGGTGAAAAAGATCATGGACGATCTGTTGGAGTTCGGACAAGTACAACGCGGATTGCTAGGTGTACAAATTACAGATGTAACTGCGGAGCTGGCGGAGGATCAAAACCTCGATCAGATGCAGGGTGTTTTTGTAACACGTGTAAACGAAGGAAGTGGCGCCCATGATATGGGGATGCGAGAGGGTGATGTCATTACCAAAATTGATGAGCATCCGGTTGCTTCTGTTTCCGAATTGCAGGAATGGGTTGCACGAAACAGACCCGGCAATAGTATTAATGTTACCTATCGCAGAAACGGAAAAGACAAACAGGCAAAAGCTGTTTTGAAAAACTATCTGAGCTCCGTTGAACTGCAAAAGAAAGAAGTGACTTTTGAATTAGGAGGAGCACAGTTTGAAAATATGGCCTATCGCGATCTGGTAAAAATGAATTTGGATGTAGGCGTTTTATTGACATCCCTTAAAGAAGGAAGTTGGAAGAAAGCTGGAATGAAAGAATCATTCATCATTACCTTTATTGATAAAGTGCCAGTAGATAACGTTGAGGATCTCAACAGAATTCTCGAAATCAAAAAAGGAGGAATATTAGTGGAAGGAATTTACAAAACAGGAGACAAAGGAACGTATGGTGTGGAGTGGTAGATTTTGAATAGGGAATTTTTTTAAGTTGCCTATTGTATTTGCCTACTGCCAACTTATTTTTTCGAATACGGCTTTTGTCCAACCCAATTTCCGGGGGGATTATAATTGCAAACCCAAATCTCCTGATTTCCACATCTGGCCATTGCACATCCTACTTCACTTGTAGA
>JANMOF010000017.1:0-4973 GCA_031368925.1 Leptospiraceae bacterium | reverse complement strand
CAGAAATCTACGCTTCTCCAAAATTCCTTCCACACCTAGCAGAGCGGAATCGTAAATACAAAGAACGTGCGCACAAAGCCGTAAGTATCCTCTCTGGGACAAAGGGAATCCAAGTAGTGGAACCAAAGGGTGGATTCTTTCTAACTGTTTTATTTGAAGAAGGTATGCTCAATGACAAAATGAGTTTACCGATTCCAAATGCGGCTGCTAGTAATTATATCCAACCTATGCTTAAGAACATTGCGAACGATAGGCGCTTTGTATTGAACCTCCTTGCATCGACTGGAATTTGCGTAGTTCCGATTTCTTCTTTCTGTTGTAGTAAAGATGGATTTCGAGTAACGCTTCTAGAAGAAGACCCTGCAAAATTTGAGTGGGTATTCACGACTATCCGCGATAGTATTAAGGCTTATTTTGGTTAGCCTCTTGACCTAACCCCACATATGTCAGGGATTGTTCGGCTATATTGAATTATCCCCTTCCCTAATTCGCAGGGCAGGGGACTTTTTATTACAGATACTCCTAAAATTACGCGGCTAATGAAATATTTTTTTCGCCTTGCCAAATTTTTCTTTTGAGAATATTCAAAGAACTTCGATAAATTCTTCCGGTCTGATGGCGGGAAAGGGAAAGAATTTCACTCATTTCTTTTATAGAATAAATGATATGAGTATTATGTAGTCTATGCAAAATTTTACTCTTTCGTTTCTTAGCAAGAAGTGGGTATACGGTCGGAGAATTATAAATTTTACGATTGCAATTATTCAAATTTAAAATTAGATTCTCACGTCGATCTTTACAATTTTGAAGCTTCTCTTCATACTCCTGGTGAAATATAGCCGTTGGTTTATTTTGTTTCTTTAAGCATTTATAAAGAATTCGTAAATCATCTTCTTCAAGCGGAAGGTTGAATCTAAGGCTAATAATAATTCGCCCCATTGAACTCACATCCTTTAAACAATTTTTAATTTTAGAGTTAGAGCTATGATGAAATAGCTCTTCGGTATTTTGATTGACCGTATCCTCTTGCCATAACTGTAAATATTCCTCCGTATAAACTTGCCTCCTAGCTCTAAAAATATTTAATACTAGATGCTTTGTGTATACACTTAAGAATGCCGGCAAATCGGTATAATCCTTACGAAGAAAAAAATCCAAACACTTATCAGCTTTCTCATAAAAAGTAAGAAATAATTCTGATAGTTCATCATCTTCCAGGTTATAGCGAATTCGTGCATTTTCCATTATCCAAAGTCCTGCAGCACTTCGAAAATTTCCAATGTCGTTTGTCTTTTTAAACTGAGCAACTGTCTGTTTTAGGTCGTGGTCTGAAATTTTTTGTAGCATATATCCCTCTATTGAAATCTTTTTTTGTTCAGATTCAAAGAAGGAAAAATTCAGTCGAATGAAAACTGGAGAGAGCGATTACGCAGTTGCACCAAAAGGCTGCGTTAGTGCGTAATTATTGAAACTTTTTTTATTCTAGATTGTATTCTTTAAGCTTACGATAGAGTGTTCGCTCAGAAATTCCTAGTAGTTTTGCACACTTATCACGATTACCCGCAGTTGACTTTAGATTTTCTCGAATGATTTCTTTTTCATATTCATCCATAGGAATTCCGGGGATAATATTTAATTTGCCGCCGGATGCAATCGAAGAGACTGCAATGAAATCTTTCGGAACCTGGGTTATATCTAAAACTTTCTCAGAGGAAAGGATAATCATTCCCTCCAACATACTTCTAAGCTGGGAGACGTTTCCGGGCCAGTTATACTGGAGGATAAATTGTATTAGCTTTTCAGAGAGACGTTGGATATTTTTCTTATACTTTGTTTTAAATTCAGTAACAAAATGATTTACCAAAAGAGGCAAATCAGATTTGATCTCACGAAGGTTTGGAGTGTGTAAACAGATAAGATTTATTTTTTGAAACAGGTCTTTTCGAAACAGCCCATCTTTCACCATTTGCGGCAAATTGTTATTAGACGAAAGTAAAATCCGAGAAGAAAACTCAACAGTTTCTTTTTTTGACGTCACATATTCCTGACTATCTAAAATGCGAAATAGAATTGCTTGTCCTTCCGTATCTAAATGCTCTAACTTATCAAAGTATAGAGGTGCATCTATAACGATACGCTCGCCTCGAATATGTAACGCTTTAGATATCTTAGCCGCATATTTTTGAATTAGAAGATTCCAGTCAGTAGAAAAATTTGCTGAGTCAACGCGAATAATTTCTGTTCCTGCTATCAGACGAGCAATTAAATCCTTACCCGTCCCAGACTCTCCCTGAATATATACAGGAACCACAATCTCAGTAAGATTTGAAATTTTTTCTTTTAAAGCTAATACGGGTGAAGAATTTCCAACTAACAATTCCTCTTGAACTTGCTCTGAGTATTTCTTCATAGAGAGGCTATTATTATTTATTCTCTTTAAAATCAGACACTTTTTCTTTCTTCATTTCCGACTTAGAAGTATTATCCGCTAACTTCTTAAGATCTTCGTAGCCAGGTAAAAGTGAAAGATCGGGAACAACTACAATTTCGATTCGACGATTTTGTGCTTTATTTGCACTTGTATCATTTGGAACAACCGATCTACTATCTCCAAAGCTTGCAGCAGATATTTTTGATTCAGGCATACCGGATTTAATCATAGTATTCAAAACATTAATCGCTCTATCTGCCGCCAAATCCCAATTAGTCTGTCCAATTACTCGGAGTCTATCACTATCAGTATGACCTTCAACCTGAAATTTACGATTTTCAATCTTCGCTAATATTCCAGTGACTTCCGAAATTGCTTTTTTGCCATTAGCCGACAGAACTTTTGAGCCAGACGCAAACAAAACATCAGACGAGAGGACAATCACCATTCGCCCATCAATGATTTTTATTTTTAATTTTCCTGTATCAATGAAAGCTTTAAATTTATCCAGAAGCCCTTTGAATTCAGTAATTCTTGCTTCTGATTCTTCTTTTCTCTTTCGCAATTCTTCTAGAGCTTGCACCATTTCATCCCTTTGTTTGCTGAGTGCATCTTTCTGATTACTTAATTCATCTTTTTCTTGGCTAAGCTCATCGACGGAGCCTTCCATTTGATTTATAGAGCTTCGCAGTGAAATTTTTTCGCGAAGTAAATCGTTATACTTTTCCTGTTTTGATTTTAATTCGTTATTATAATCTTCGGCTAATTTTGCTTTGTCGGCTTTTTGCTCTTCAATTAACTTTGCAAATTTTTCTTTTTCCAAAGTCAATTCTTCCTGTAATTTCTTTTCATTCTCATCACAGGATTGCTTTAATGCATCGTATTTACTCGTTGAAACACAGCCAATAGAAAAAATGCAAAGTATAAAAAGTATTTTTGAGAAGTTCATTCTAGAAAGTCCTGCGAATTAAAGTTGTGTAATTAAAACTGGATAGCCCTTTTGGATAACAAGCGTATGTTCAAACTGTGCAACTAGACTTCTATCTGGAGTTTTTAAAGTCCAACCATCCGATTGTTCCACTACATGAATTGCCCGCATAGAAACAAACGGCTCTATCGTAATCACCATACCATCTTCCAAAATGCGTTCATCCTTTGTATCATAATAATTAGCAATAAATCGAGGTTCTTCATGAAGAGCAGATCCAACACCATGACCGCCAAGATTACGAATCACGGTATAACCACCATTTTGCGCAACATCTTGCACAACTCTTCCAATCTGATTGATTTTTACGCCTGCTCTTGCTGTGTTTACAGCTCTATCAAGTGCTGTGCGGGTAATACGAAGTAATCTTTGTGTTGTTGTATTATAGGGAGGTATTTGAAAAGATGCGCCTGTGTCCGCAAAATATCCATCTAACTCTGCTGATACATCTATATTTATTAAATCACCAGCAGCTAACACACGATTAGACGGAACTCCATGAGCAACTTCTTCATTTACTGAAATACAAGTTGATCCTGGGAAGTCGTAAGTTATCTTAGGTGCAGAACGAGCACCTTTTTTTGCTAGGAGCTTTGCGCCAATTTCATCCAATTGTTTTGTATTCATTCCTGGTTTAGCTTGTTGTCTCATTTCTTTTAGAACTTGTGACACAATTAATCCAATTCGTTTTAAGAGTTGAATATCTTTTTCTGAATTTATTGACATATTATTGTTGATCTCCCACTAAACGAATCAGTATATAAATCTACTCCACTTTAAATAAGATGTTTTTCCTGTAAAGTTTTGTTGACAAATTTTTCAAACGGTTTACGCTTGTAATTGCTTTGGACTTTTTGATTTTTGCATATGTTTTTGATGCTTGTATTGAGAACTTTTCGTTTTTCTCTCGCTTCTTCTCTGACAATTTTTTCTAAAAGACAAAAAGATTTTACGTGTTAATTTGGATTTTGATTTTTGTCTTAACAGAATAAATTTAATTTTCCTCTATTAATTTAGTAAATTACCAAAACAAAAATTACATTTAAGGATTTTGAATATGAATATTTACGTAGGAAATTTAACCTATGAAGCAAGTGAAGCTGATGTGAGACAAGTTTTTGAAACTTTTGGAGAAGTTACTTCTGTTAAAATTATTACAGACAAATACACTGGACAATCCCGTGGTATTGGTTTCGTAGAAATGGCTAACAAGAAAGATGCTTTGACAGCTATTAGCGATTTAAACGGAAAAGAGCTAAAAGGTCGCGCATTAAAAGTTAACGAGGCACAACCTAAAAAGACCTACGATAATAACGGTGGCGGAAATGGCGGTGGTGGAAACCGTAGTTTTGGTGGTGGCGGAAATGGCGGCGGCGGTGGAAACCGTGGTGGCGGCAGAGACCGAGACAGAGATCGTCAAAGAAAAAGCTGGTAATTATTACCCGTATCGTCGTAAAGACGTTGCATTGCAACGTCTTTAAGACTCCCAAAAAACAAAAAAAAACCGATTTACCGAAGCACCACAAAATACCGAATTAAAAAAACCATTTATAT
>JANMOF010000565.1:0-13337 GCA_031368925.1 Leptospiraceae bacterium | reverse complement strand
TCTTAGTAAATTCTATATGCTTTGGTTTAGGGGGACTCTTTCTGTGGTACCTTGCTATGAGTGCAATAATTTCAATTTCATCAAAATTAAAACCAACCATTAACTCTGAATTACGAATAATGTAATAACTATGCTTGTGATGAGAACTATGAGAAATACCAAAGCCTATCTCATGTAGCAAAGAAGCTGCTTCCAAATATTCTCTCTCTTCATCAGTACACTTATGCAAACTTCTCAGGTCATCGAATATTTTTAAAGATAGACTACTCACTTTTTTTACATGCTCTGCTTCATAAGGGAATGAGTTAAACAATGTATTAATCGCTTTTAAACGTATATTATCAAGAGAACTAGCAGTATCATTTTTATTATCGCGACCTTCCCATTTCTTAATAGTGTCATAAATAATTCCTTCTCTTAGCGCATAATCAGAAATAGTCATAGATTTAATTGAAAAGCTTTTAAAAATTTGTTCCAGTATGATACTTCCTGCAACAATAATATCTGCTCTTTTAACATCTAGTCCTGGGACTTTCGTTCTCTTTTTTAAAGTATTCGCGGAGTTTAATATGCTTCTAACTTTTCCTAGATTATCCGAGGTAAATACAAAATTATTTAGACTGCGGGGCATATCTTCGTTATTCTCTGCGAGCACCATTTGAGCAATGGCTTGAATGGTTCCAGATGAACCAATAATAATTTCAGGAGCTAACTTTTCAATTTCTCTCTTATAAGGAGCAATCATCCCCTCTACATAAAGTTTGCATTGATTAATGTCTGATTCGTTATCAGGATCGCCGGCAAAGAATTTATCAGTTAACCTAATAGCACCAATTTTTAAACTTTGAGCAAACTCTATATTACCCCTTTGACCAATTAAAATTTCAGTGCTACCCCCACCGATATCGACAAGCATAATCTTCTTATCAAAAACAGGAAGTCCTTGTAGAATTCCAAAATATATAAGTCGTGCTTCTTCAAAACCGCTTACAACCTCAATGTTTAATCCTAACTCTTTTCGGGCTTTATCTAAAAAAACTTCACGATTCTTAGCTTCTCTCAGTGCACTTGTAGCCACTGAGCGAATTTCTGCATTTTGAATTTCTGCAAGACCTTTGAATCGCTTGAGACATTTAATACCGCGCTCAATTGCGTCAGGAGTTATTACTTCATCAGGACCGGAGCCACTTCCTAAACGAACAGATTCTTTTTCTTTGCCTAGAGATTCAAAAGTTCCATTCGGATTTACTTTTACAACAATAATATGGAAGGAGTTTGTGCCTAAGTCAATCGCAGCTAAATTTCGCTCCTGCATTAAAACTTACCGAATTTTTTCTTTAGCAATCTTAGAGTCCATGATTGTCTTCTTGCGGTAATATTGAACTAGTTTCTCCAACTCCGCTAAATCATAGCACTTTACTCTATCTTGATCTATTTTCAAAAATTTATTTGCGTCGAAAAGGGAATAAAGGATTTTCTCATCTCGATTATCAGATAATCCAACCATTTTGAGTAAGTCCCTAACTGTAATATCAAAATCATAGAAAGATTTCGGAATAATTTTTGCTCTATTTTTCTCTGCTAATGTCAAAAGTGTATCCGCAATTCTACCTTGCGGATCTTTAATCATTAAGTTTGCCAATTGCTTATAAGCTATCCAGATTCTCTCGGATAGGATTGTAATTAAGCGACTAGCAAGCTGAGGCTGTGCCTTGACCATTCCTTCAAAGTTCGCTTTGTTAATAGCCAATACATCTGTGTAGCCGAAAGCAACAGCAGAAGCAGATCTGGGCTTATTATCTAAAATTGCCATTTCACCAAAAATATCACCTGTTTGTAGAACAGCTAACATTACTTCATTATTATTTACTATTTTGGAAATCTTAACTTTACCACTCTGAATAATATACAATTCACGACCAGGCTCGTGCTCACAAAAAATTACTTTATTATCCGCATAGGAACGATTGAATTTAGTTTCATCAATAGGAGGTAAAGCAACTGGTTGGTTAAGTGACATCAACTTTTTCTTAACTTGTGGAACGTATTGACCAGTAGGAAGATATTTTAAATAACTTTGATAAGCATAAGTTGCATGTTCGATATTACCTTGGCTAAAATAATATTCACCCATATTATATAACTGATTTAAATCTTCACTTACAGTATTTCGAAAGGAAAGACGGGTAATGGTTTGATCGAACTGCCTAAGCTTCATCGAAAAATACCGAATGATTTTCATCGCAACTGGTGTATTGCGTTGAATCAATGTTCCAAATTGATCATAACTAACAGAAATTAAAGATACGTTGGTTAATGCGCGTGCAGATTCAATCTGTGGATGCTGGCTCATAGCTGCAACGACACCGAAAAAATCACCAGGTCCGACCACTTGATTAGGGTCTTCTCCAACAACGGGGTTTTCTCGACCGACACTTACCTTGCCTTCTCGGACAATGTAAAAATTATATGCCTCTTTCTTACCTTCTACAATAATGTAAGAATTCGCTGTATAATTAACAATTTGGAAGCTTGGGGCAGACATTAATAAGTTACTCTTATTTTAAAATTGTTCATTGGAATGTTTATTATAAATACGTTTCCTTTACAAATATTATTTCCCTTCTATAAGAATCAATGTTTTATTTGAAATTTAGTTTAATATTTTTATTCTTTGCTAATTTCTTCTTTAATTTGAAATCCGTCTTCTTCTAATATCAAATTTTGCATCAATTCTATCTCTGCATCTTTGGCAATTTTACTAGAATATAACTGATTTTTAACATTTTCTAAAATTTTCTTTCCTTCCTTCAATCGCCCTGCCATTAGCATTTTTTTTCCAGCATCTAGATACGATGTCAAGCCATCTTCAGTCGTCGGATTTTCTCTATAAATCAGTAAATCTGTTCTAATTGAATCATCAAGCATATCTTTTTTCTTGTAAGAAATGCTTAGCAATTTCAAAGACTTTAGAGTAGCGGGATGACCCGGAAATAAAAATAAAAATTCATTAATTTTATCAATGCAAGCCTTATAATTGCCATCTTTAAAAAACTCTGAAGCCTTAGAAAAATGCATATCGCCCTGGCTTTGTCTTTGCTGGCGAAATACATCCACTTGACTACTAGAGCCAGCTTGAGCAAAATTTGATTTTGAAATACTAATCAAACACAATACAATAATCCCAAAATTAGTGATAAAGACTCTTGACACAATTCTATTATCGAACACAAAATGGAAAAATCGTAGAATGTAAATAGGAGTTTGTGATGAAAAAGAAAATATTTATTCTAATTTTAGTTACTCTGTTTCCTTTATCAGCGGGAAACGTTGGCAGCGATTGCACATTTAAAGGAATTAAGCTGTATGGCAAGGTACAAGTCGTAAGCTCATTTCCCGATATTAAAGTCCAGATAGTGGATTCATTCCCTGACTTAAAGGTGCAGATGGTAAATTCCTTCCCGAGTTCCTGTGGCAAATGGCAATCAGTGACATCGTTTCCAGATTTTAAAATTCAGTTTGTAACTTCGTTTCCTGACATTAAAATCAAATACGAAAATTCGTTTCCCGGTGTACCTTAGTTCTTTTTCCCCCAAAGTAAACGATCTTCTCTTTGTTTCTTTTTATCTAGCCTTAGACTAAGTCTTGAAGAAAGAAAAGAACTTATTTGCGATTCGGCTGGTGGAGAGGAATTTCCTTTCCACAGTTGAATGGAAGGCTTTATCAATTCAAAGACTTCTTTATTCAAAAAATCTCCTGAGTTGGGAATACTTTCGATTTGACTCCATAATTGAACCGCTTCTTTTTTTTCTTTGTTACTTCCTGTTCTCACTCCTCTATCCCAAAGAATTCTTCCTTTCTCAAAAATAGCATCTGCTCTGCGATAATTTTCAGGAGTAGTCGCAAGCAAATAATCCATGATTTCTAATTTCTTACGATGGTATAATTTAAGAGCATCCTCATGTGTCTTAATATTTTTCTCCTTTAGAATTGGCGCATAACGCTCAACTACTTGCCTGAGGGTTTCAATTCGAATTTGTTTCTTTTGTTCAGAGGAAAGTCTTTTATGATTTTCCTCATTGATAAAATACTGTGAAATTGCATTGGACTGGATTTCGTAAATATTTTCTAAAGTAAATAAAATTTCTGTCGCTGTCTTTGTGCCTTTTAGTTCAGAAAGAAGATTCATGGAGTTCTTTAGATAATCTTCTTTATTTAAATTTTCTTGGAGATAGTCTATAGAAAAATAAGTTGGATCGGAACTAAATGGAATTGCTAGTCTTTGCAAGTTTTCATAATACAAATCTCTAAACATTAGAGGCAAGTCCCCCTTATCCGGATCATGCGGTAAAAATTTTTCGATAAAATCAGAAAGTTGCTCCTCCTTGGGAAACGGGAGTGTCTCATCAAAATATTTTTTCCTTTCTCCTTCCGAGATTTGCAAAGGAGACTTTGCTCTCTTTACTTCGTCGTCTTTCCTAATTTTAGTCGAAATTGCCTCGGCATCATCTTCGATCTCATTTCTAAACTTTTTAATAATGTCATTTCGTTCTTCATGCTTAGCTAATTCTTCCGGTGAATTTTTAATTTCTTCCTGAAACGGCTTTTCGATGGAGTGAATAGTAGGAAAAACTTCTTTCACGATTATATCTTCATAATATCGCTCCCTATGAATGTAAGTTTCTGTTACACGCCCGTCTTTTAAAAGACTTTCAAAATCTTCCCTGAAATTTTTTCGAAGCCCTTTAGTATCTTTGAGCCTTTTTACTAAATCTTTCCATCCATTTTTTTCTAATGAGTCTATATCAAGTTTAGAAGCAGCATTTTGCTCTTTACTTTCATCCTCTTTTGAGCTTCCTTTATCTTTATATTCGACTAACTTCTCGCCCTTTTCCGATGAGTCAGACCCTAGTTCAGTTGAAAATTCCATTGAGAGAAGGTCTTCCCATGTTGATGTTTCCTCTTTGACTAAAACAGGCTCATCAATTCCGCAAATCAATTCCATTGCATGGCTAAAAGGAAAAATGACCAACAAGAAAATTGAAAAATGCAATAAAAGAGAGAGATAAAAAGATATATAAATACGGGGAGACATTGTTTCAATATTTTTCATTTGCATTCGTTTAGGTCAAGTAAATATTGATTCTAAATGCTAGCTCATCTTAGAGAATTAAAAAACTCAAAATAATATGCGATGAAAAAATTTATTACAGTATTCTTATCACTCCTAGTTCTTATTATTTCGTTCAGATCATCTAGGTTTTTGTACCAAAGCTTAGATTGGTCACTGGCATATTGTATAGATATGGTACTAATGAAATTTTTTGCATGGTCATTGGATCGTGGGATTTGGCCTTATACAGATTTACATACCTATAATCTCCCAATGACTATATATATTAATTGGGTAGCCTTAAAAATTTTTGGTAATAGTTCCTGGGGATTTCGTTTGTTAGACGTTACCTGGTTAATATTCTTAGCGGGAATAACATTTATTTACCTCAGAAGAAAAGTATCAACCATTACGATTGCATTAGTTGGTGCTTGCCTTTGCCTTACCCTAAATGAAAATGCAACAAATTTTGGTGCATTCCAAAGAGAGACTATGATGCTCCCCTTTTGGGTTTTATCACTAATTTCTTTTGATAGAATCAAAGAAGGTAAATCGCAAAAAATTCACGGATTTTTATTGGGCTTTTATATTTGCTTTTCTGCGTTAATCAAACCAACCGGTCTCTTATTATTATTCTTTATTTTAGCGTCGCTTTTATTACTATCATTCAAAGATTCAAAATTTTCATTACGAAATATAATAATATTTTACCTAAGTATTTTTCTGGGCGGCATTTCTGTTTTATTTTTTTCATTACTGCCTTTTCTTATTCATGGAAATTTAATTGCTTCCATTAAAGGCTGGGTTGGTTACTTCAAAGATTTATCTATGTCCCTGGAAATTCTTTCGCCATATGAATTAATTGGAAATATTTTTACGTTTTCTCCAACTCATTGGTTTATTCCCCTAAACGAACCGATTCCGCAATTTCAAAACAATGGACACCTATCGCTTTTCCACTTCTGCTTAATTAGTATTTATTTATTTCTATTGATGATAAAGAAAATAGAGATCGGTCCACTTCTTATCCTAATAAGTGGGCTGCTAAATTATTTGATTCAAGCAAAAGGTTTTGCATATCACTTATTTCCTGTTTGGTTTGCATGTTTACTGATTATTACCTTCTTACTTGACTTTTTTTATAAATTCTCAATAGAAGAAAAAAATTGGAAGCGTCCTATTTCCATTTTCATTATAATCATTATAGGGTTAACAGTCATTCACCAACAATCGCGTTCTTTAAAACTATATAAAGGCACTCAACTGTATGCAGATTTTAATCAAACCAAAAGAGATTCTCAAAAAATTGAAGTCCTAGAGGTAATAAAAAGAATAGATTCAGAAATCAAAACAAAGCCAACAAAAATTCAAGTCTTTGAAGCATACCATTCGGTGACTCTAAATGCCATCATGGATGAAGAGATGTTTTTAGTTAGTAAATATCCTGAGGCTTATATCTTTTATAACGAAAGCCCAAATATGAATAAATACAAAGTAGACATGTTAGAAAGCTTAAAAGCGAATAAACCAGATATTATTGTTTTGAATAAAGAAGGAACATTTCGCAAAAAGAAGGACTTGTTTCATATATTTCCCGAATTGGAAATTTTTCTTAAAGAATATAAATTAGAAAAAGAAATAAAGGAAATCAATAACGTAACTTATTCCATTTATACTTTAAACATTACTAAATTTTCCATAAAAAAATAGATTAAAAAGTAAACGGAAGATTTCGCATTCCTAAATCCTCAAGACTTTTCTTTTTTTTAGGCGTTTTCTTCCACTTTTTACCAGAATGAGGCTTTGCAGTTTTTTTATTTTCTTGTTTCTTTTGATTCATGGCGACAAGCAAATCCTCTACTATTGAATGAAATTCAGTAAAGTCTTCCTGATTCGAATCATAATTACATAAGTTGTTATCTAATTGTGGTTTTAAAAATTGTTTTTCCATTTCCTTTACCTTTCTTCAAATTCTATTTGAGCCTAGGACAAATTAGAGGGACTTAAATAAATTTAATTATTAAGAATTGGGAAAAATTAGGAGTATTGAAATCGCTGTGATTAAATAAAAATCTTGCAATTAGTGAGCATTCCCATTACAAAGGACATACGATGTTGGATATAGATGATTTGGTTACTAAGCTGATTAAAGGGCAGCCCGTTTCAGTCAGGTTTAAATATACGAACGACAAAGTTCTACAAGAATTTCATGTTCTATTTATTCATATTTTGGCTTATTTCGATCAATTATTTTTACTAGAAGTAACTTTTACAATTCTAAAAGAAATTTTATACAATGCAAGTAAAGCTAATGCTAAGAGACTTTTTTTTATAAGAGAAGCATTAGATATTTCAGACCCTGAAGATTACCAAAAGGGTATGATGATTTTTGCTGACGAAGTTACAATGAAATGGGCAGATCAGCAAGCGTTTCTTGATAAATCAGAATTCTATATTCAATTTGATGCAAAGATCAAAGATAACATTCTCTATATTCAAGCAGAAAATAATGCAGCCGTTCTACCAGAGGAGCAAGAACGAATTTCTAAACGTATTGAAGCTGCTAAAAAATACAATGATCTTTCTGATGCATTTATGGATATGTCTGATTCAACAGAAAGTGCTGGTTTAGGACTTATTCTAACTCAAATTCTTTTAAAAAATTCAGGTATTGGTAGAGATAATTTTCGAATCGAATTCCAAGCTGACAAAACGATTGCCCACCTTCAAATTCCTGGTCAAGTTATACCAATTATCACCAATAGCAAATTCAATGAACAAATTTTAAATGAAATTGAAGGGCTACCTCCATTACCGCAAAGCGTAAGTAAAATTATTACTCTATGCAATAAGCCAGACACTGATATAAATATACTAACAAATGAAATTGAAAAAGATGCCGTTTTAAGTGCTGATCTTTTAAAATTATCTAATTCATCTTTGTTCATCACTCGCAATAAGGCAAACACAGTACTATCGGCGGTAAAAGTAGTCGGTCTAAAAAATATCAAGAACATGCTTTATGTTTCCGGTGTTCGCAAAATCATGGGTAACCGTTATGATAAAGTCCAAAAAATTTGGGACCATTGTGCAAAATGCAGTTTCTTCGCAAAAGTAATTGCTATGGATAATTCTAAGCATAAACTTGCAGATCTTGCGGCTACCGGTGGTTTGCTACATGATATTGGGAAATTAATTATTCTTTCCCTAGACAAAAAAATAGTAGAGAAGATGACAAATTTTCAAATCCAAGACAAGGATAGTTCTGTATTGATTGAAGAATTTACCTTTGGGATTAGTCATGCTGATATTGGTGCACGTCTTCTAAAAAAATGGTCATTTCCCGAGGATTTAATTCACATTGTCGAATTCCATCATAGACCTTTTTTAGCGCCTCAAGAGCATAAAGACTTATTGGAAATTGTTTATCTAGGTAATATGATGTTAGATGCATTAGAAAATAGGGCAAACTTTTTTACTATTAACCAAGAAATTCTTAAAAATTTCAAGTTGGACAATGAAGCTGTATTCAACAAGTATCTAGAAAAAGTAGACTTACAATTTAAAGCTTCTCACTCTTTATAAAAATTTGCTAGAAATCAATAACGTTTCCTTTGTTCGTAGCGGACGATATATTCTTAAGGATGTATCTTTATCTATGAAGCAAGGGCAAAATTGGATTATACTAGGAAAAAACGGTTCAGGAAAGACAACACTTATCAATTTAATTTTTGGATTTCTTTGGCCAACGACTGGTAGTGTTAAACTTTTTGGAAAGACTTACGGAGATTATCCAATAAGAGAAATACAAAGTAAAATTGGAATCTTACAAAATTCCTATCAAGATGATCGAATCCAGAAAAGTCTTTCAGTAAGAGATATTATAGCAACTGGCTTATTAAACTCAATTGGTATTTATTCTGACTTAAGCTCGAGTCAAAATGAGAAGATAAACTCTCTTATAAAAAGAAACTTATGGATTAAAGATCCAGATCAGAACTACGGACTATTATCCTCCGGTGAAAAGAAAAAAGTATTACTCCTGCGTGCGTTGATTTCTAATCCCGAAATATTAATTTTAGATGAGCCCTGCTCTTCTTTAGATTTATCAGGAAGAGAGGACTTTTTTACATTACTCGAAACATATAAACTAAGCGGACAGTGTATAATTTTAATTACCCATAGAGCTGATGAAATTCCGGATTATTTTAATTATGCGCTTCTCTTAAAAGATGGCGAAATTATCGCATCTGGGTTAAAGAAAGAAATTTTTACTTCTAGTAACTTATCGAATACGTATGGAATAAAAGTCGAAGTAATCGAAAAAAAGGGACAGTATTTTACAAATGTTGTAAGGTGAGTTAGTTATTAATATTATATTTTTCAATGATATGAAAAATATACTCTTTAATTCTAGAGACATCCAAGGGTTTCGTAACAAAATCAACCATACCTAATTTAAGACATTTCTCTCTATCAAGATTATTTGCATTAGCCGTTAGTGCAATAATAAGCGGTTTATCGGTAGTATTCTTCTTTGTTTTATTGATTAACTCTGTTGCTTCAAATCCATTTAATACAGGCATCCGTAAATCCATAAAAATAATATCAAACTCATTCTTCTGACATACATCAACCGCTTCCATTCCATCATAAGCAGTCTTAACATTATAACCTAACTTTTCAAAGACTTTCTTTCCCAGTTTAATATTTATCTCATTGTCATCGACTAGAAGTATTCGCAAAGGAATCTTTCTTTCTTTTACATCCATTTTTTTTGGTTCTAGTATTGGCTCTGAAATTGGCATATTTTTTTCGAGCAGATAATTACAATCTTCCGTCAAAATAGTAAAATGAAAACTACTTCCTTTTCCTTCAACACTACTGACGCCAATGCTACCATGCATCAGTTCAACAAGCCGTTTACTAATTGCTAATCCTAAACCCGTTCCTTTATACTTTTTAGAACTAGAAATTTCGCCTTTCGTATACATTTCGAATATTGTATCTATTCTAGAAGTAGGAATTCCTATCCCGGAGTCTCTGACTTCGAATTCAAGCATAAGGTTTAAATCTTTTTTTTCTTTGACTGTTACAATCAAATCAATACGACCTGATTTTGTAAATTTGATGGCATTGCCTAGAAGATTTAAAAGAATCTGAGATAAACGAATTTTATCACCGGAAATGTATCTAGGGACGTTAGACGATATAGAAAATCGAACTACATTGTTATTGAGAGATGCGATACTCGATGATATTGACAAAATCTCTTTAATAAGATCTGGTAATTCAAAAGTATTATGCTCCAATTCTGTATTCCCGGCTTCCATCCGAGTAAAATCAAGGATATCGCTAATAAGTGTTAATAGATTTTTAACACTCGAATCAAGAATTGTTACATACTCTTTTTGCTCTTCACTTAATTTAGTATCATCTAACAACTGCAATATTCCAATGACTCCGTTCATCTGACTTTGCACTTCGTGACTCATATTTGCGATGAATTCATTTTTATTTTTCGTTGCCTCTTCTGACTTTGCTTTTTCTGCAATCAATTCTTCTTTCTGTTGCAAGATGATAGCGTGAGAAGCAAGCTCTCGTATTTTAAAACTAAAACTAATTCGAGAGGCAACAAAGGCAAGTAGAACGGCTACTGTAGAGTTAACCCATAAACCTTCCGTTCTTTCAGGAACACTTTGAAATATAGGAATGATAAAAATAAAAAGAATTTGTGCAGCACCTAGTTTAAAAAATTCTAATCCAGATTTGAATTTAAAAAAGACAGGCAAGCAAAAAACAGAAATAATAAAAATGGAAATATCTCCAAATAACATTTGATCAATGGCTGAGAAAAAAACACACCAAATCTGAAGAAGAAAGGATGCAACATAACAAAAGTAATTTCGTATTTCCAAGTTAAGTATTTTAAACTTTAGAACTATATATAAAATAAGCGAGATAACCAATAACGCATATAGCAACCCATGCATGAAAAAAATATACTGATAACCCAAATTAGAAGCCCAAAGCCCTTGCTTATACTTTAAATAATCCAGGTAAAGAATTGGGAGGTGAAGGGTAAATAAGGCAAGCAAGCCCACCATCAAATTAGAAAAATTTGATTCATGAATTTTTTTGAACAAGCTCGATTTGTGTTGTTCACCTAGTTTTTTAAATTGATTTAGAATCAGACTTTCCATTATATTGTTAGAGATTAAGTTATTGAGATGGTTTTAGAACAAATATTAAAGTGAGTCCAGTTTATCCTATGAGTCAGTTTTATGAAAAGCATATTTTTGTTTGTGAAAATATTAGAGAAGGTGAAAATGCACGAGTTTCCTGCGGAAAACACAATGCAAAGAAAATTAGAGAATATTTGAAGCAAAAAATCAAAGAAACCTCTCCAAATAAAAGAATTCGAGTAAATATGAGCGGATGTTTAGACCGCTGCGAATTAGGACCAGTGCAGGTATCTTATCCAGATGGCAATTGGTTTGCATTGAAAACAGAAAAAGATGTGGATATATTCATAAAATCCTATATATTAGAAGATAAAGTAGATGCGTTAGGCAACTTAAGAATCAATGAATAAAAAACTTTATTCGGACGAGTGAAAGTTATTTTAAAATTTAACGCAAGGAGTCTTTATCATGGAAAATATATCTATTAGTGGATCCACATTAGCAGTTGTTTGGTTAATAAACTTCTCCCTTCTAACCATTCGCTATTTATTATTCGCAGGAACTGCCTATTCTGTCTTTTGGATTTGGAAGCGTGATAAATTGCAATATAAAAGAACACAAATTGAATACCCGGACAAATCTAAACTAATTCACGAATTCAAGTATTCAATGATTACTATGACAATTTTTGCTGCTGTTGGTGTTGGAGTTTTTATAGCAAAGAGAAATGGTTTAACTTTTTTATATAATGATATTTCCGAGCGGGGAATCGGATATTTTATCTTCAGCATAATAGCTGCTATCCTCATTCACGATACTTTTTTCTATTGGAGTCATCGAGCTATGCATCATAAATCTATTTTTAAATATATGCATAAAGTTCACCACAATTCAACCAATCCATCACCCTGGGCAGCTTTTTCTTTTCATCCTTCCGAGAGTATTGTTGAAGCAATGATTGTCCCAATACTTGTAATCATTATGCCAATTCATCCATTGGCAATATTGGCTTTCTTACTCTATATGACTTTCATGAACGTGCTTGGGCATTTGGGATTCGAATTATATCCAAGAGGATTTACAACCCATTGGTTGGGAAAATGGAACAATACGGCAACACATCATAATATGCATCATAGATATTTTAATTGTAATTATGGCTTATACTTTAACTTCTGGGATAGAATAATGGGAACAAATCATCCCAATTATCATGAAGTCTTTGAAGAGGTTACTTCTAGAAAGCCAATGATTCAAGTTTAACGCATTTATCCGCGTAAGGAAATGCTTTTCGAATAACCAAGCCATCAACGGGGCTTACAATGATGTGGCTAATGCTGTGTATACACATCCGATAGGAAGACGTTTACTATCATGCATATTCAATGGGGCATCAAGTTCGGACATTGCGCAGTCTAGGTTCGAGAAGCAAGCGGGTCTTCATCCGAACTTGATGCCGCTTATGGATCGCAGTAGAGTTATAGTCTTCTTATAGGAAGGTGAAAGCCTTTATTTATCTAAGCATGACTTTTTATTTGTTGGTGGACTTTTGACCTAACCCCGATTTTATATTTCTTGCCAGATTTTATACGACCTTGTACCCTTCCGGCGAAGGCGCTCAATGTCATTAAGTTAAGGAGAAAAAAGAAGGTCACGCAAAGCCGCTAAGTCGCTAAGGGTTTTTAAGAGAGTCAATCTGTCTTTAAAAATAGTATGCTTTTCGTGGACTTATAAAATATCAAAATACCTTTGCGTCTCTGCGGCTTTGCGTGAACTCTTAACTTAATGACATTGCCCGATATCGCTTGGCGGTAGCGGATGCAGAGGTATCGCATCGGGTGGAATTTCGGGGGTGACAGCCATTAAACTCTAGATATTTTCTGTGTCATGCCCTAAATGATCCCGTGCCCAGTTCAATGCTTTGGACTACTGCATAAAAAGTGGACACGAATTTAGGTTTCCGAAAGGAGACCAAGATGAGAGTATACCCAAAAGAGTTTAAAATAGAGTCAGTAAGACTTTACATTGCAAATGAGAAG
>JANMOF010000540.1:0-1928 GCA_031368925.1 Leptospiraceae bacterium | reverse complement strand
GGACAGAAAGAAAAGTTCTGAATAATGAACTCGGAAAAGGGGATTTAGAAAAATACCATTTCAATATTCGCACTTTGAAAAAAGTTTGTGAGCGGCTAAATACATTTAACTGCAATGATAAATATGTAGTCTATAGAGAGCTTTGCAATTTATACACAGAGCCATTCAGGAAAGAAGAAGACAAACTTTCACAACTTGAACTCATTCGCACCGAGTTACAATACTCTGATAAAGAAATTTCCCATTCTGTAAAATTATATGTAGAAAAAGATAGACTCTATTGCAATGACAAATCTATTCACACAGAAGAATCTATTTCTAAAAAAATTCTAGCCGAAATTCCAGTTACAGAAAAAATTCTAGCCTTCATGGAAAAAGTTGTAACAGGGATTCAACTCGGGGAAAATATTTTAATCGAGTTTGGAGAAGAGGACGATCCTAATTTTCTAATGTCACTCATTACAAATATTTCGGGTCTACGGCTATCTCACGTTAACCTCTGCAAAGGAATTCATACCTCTGATATTTTGGGTGCGTTAAAACCGGTCTCTCAGTCTAAAGTAGAATGGGTAGACGGACCTCTTACAAAAGGAATTAGAGAAGGTGGAACGATAGTAATTACTGCTCTTGAGTCAGCAGGTGCAGAGCTTGTGGAAAAACTAAATATGCTCACAGATGACGCGAAGGCAATTACACTTCCTCCAGAGAGTGGTGAGACAAATCCAATTCATTTGAAAGAAGACTCCCGCGTATTCGCATTTAAGATGTTTAGAAAAACAAAATCAGTTCCTACTATTTCGCGTGCATTTAGAAACCGTTTTACTCCTGTTTTATTTCCAAGTCTCGAAGATGAAAAGTCGTTGAAAGAAATATTGCAGTTTTATTTGCCAGATGAAACTCTTGCGGGAATAATGACGACTTTCCACACAAAGATTAAAACTCTTTCCCAAAAACGTGTGATTGGCTCTGGCAATTTGAACCCGTATTTATTTGGTTTATCTAACCTTCTAAAATGGAAAGACCATATTGTAAAATACAATTCTCCTGATTCGCTTTCAGAAATTATAGTGCGTGGGGCAAAGATATCTTATATCAACCAGATTTCAGATCCAAAGGAAAGATTTGATATGGAGCGGCTAATAGATACAGCCATTAAGTCAAAGACTTTTCCAGAAGACCTTTATCAAAAGATAGAGGATAAAAAAAAAACTTTTACTGATCCAGTAAACCTTGACCGCAACCCTTGGTGGGATCCCGAACTTCATAAAAGAGAGGCTAATACCGGTAAGGCTCCCTTAAAGAATTCAGGAAGTCCACTCAAAAAGGGAATTGAAATTGATACACCTGAAACCGGTGGACAAACGAAAGAAGGCGCTGATGCCTGGTATGGTCAGGATAGGCAGGGAAATATGGGGCAGGGCGAGCCTGCTGGCGGTGGTGGAGCCTGGGGCTATAGAACTGAGGAATTATACAAACAATTTTTAGCAAAAAGAAAAATACTTTGGAATTATTCAATGGCTGTGAGTTTGAAAGAGTTCAAAGAAGTATTTGAAAAAAGTTTAGAAGAAGTAGAAATGAATTTAGAATCTCTCTTCGATCCAGAGGTGGACATAACGCGCATTTACCAGACCCAGGGCAAACGTGTAGATACCCGCAAGTATATTTCTTTTAAGAGTGGTAGGGGTGATTCGAAAGTATTCGATAAGACAATCATAGATAAGAACGAAGAAAAATTAAAAGGTGTTGAAATAGTTTTTCTAGTGAGTAAGGCAAGACGTATTTTTAATTTTGAATACTCTGTGGCAACCCTTTCTGCAATGCTTACAAGTGCCTATATTTTAAATGAGCATAGCGTCAAATTTTCTATTTATACTTATTCTGATCGTTTGAATAAAAAGGATCATATTGATTTGATTTGTTTAAAAGAC
>JANMOF010000528.1:0-1689 GCA_031368925.1 Leptospiraceae bacterium | reverse complement strand
TAGCGAATTTTAAAAGGGGCAATGGAGATAATATGGGTGTGGCTGGTGGATTGAACGACAATGCTGCTATCCCTGCAGAAGTAACTTCATTTTTACCCAATGGCTTTGGTATTTATAATATGAGTGGTAATGTAAATGAGTGGGTAAGTGATGTGTACCGTCCGTTAACGAATAATGAGGCCGATGATTTTAATCCATACAGGGGAAATACATTTCAGAAGATCGATAAAGCGGCGGGAGAAGGAAATCTACGAGATGATAAAGGCCGAATTAAAATGGTGAATGAAACCGATTCGTCGTTAAAGAATAGAAGAAATTACCAAAAAGCATATGCTATTAATTATAAAGATGGAGACTCTTCCAGTGCAGTTAATTATGGATATGGCATTACTACTTTGATCTCAGATAAATCGCGTGTGTATAAAGGCGGTGGATGGAATGATCGCGCCTATTGGCTAAGCCCTGGTACTCGTCGTTTCTTAGAAGAGACTGAAAGCCTTAGTACGCTTGGTTTCCGTTGTGCGATGAGCCATTATGGATCTGCGGAAGGAACTAGCAAAAAAGCAAAGACTGGAATTTTCTTTCCAACGAGAAGAAATAAAAGATAAACATTTTCAATACTATTTATAAAGAGCCGCGAATTTTGTTTGCGGCTTTTTTATGTGAAAGATTGTAGATAAAAAGATTTGCATCGCTCGCGGCTTAGAAATGCGTGTCCTTATTTCAAGATTTCTCAAACTAAGCATTTCTAAAAATTACTCGCTCATGCAAATCTTATTTATCTACTCTTTCAAAAAATTTGCAAAAGTCTCGGCTTAAAAATAAATTGTTCAGGATGGGAAAAAGTACTGAACGAACATTGGAGAAATACCGTGAAGAAATTTCTCCTCGTGAGAGAAGTATTTTTTCAAGTCTGAATATAGTACAGTTAGCTTATATTTGTTCAAATTGAAACTATGCGAATAGGCTATGGCATCGACTTTCATCAGTTAGTAGAAGGACGCGATTTAATGATTGGAGGAGTAAAAATCCCACACCACAAAGGAGCATTAGGTCATAGCGATGCAGATGTATTATTACATGCTATTTGTGATGCATTATTGGGTGCTGCAGCATTGGGAGATATAGGTGTTCATTTTCCTGATACATCTGGAGAGTTTAAAAATATTGACAGCAAAATATTATTGGCTCGCACTAAAGAACTCATTACTAAAGAAGGTTATACAATTGTAAATATTGATGCATCCCTTTGTTTGGAAGCACCCAAAATCAAACCTTATATTGCTGCCATGCAGGAAACCATTGCTGGTATTCTAGGAATAGGTTTGCGAGATATTTCTATCAAAGCCACCACAACAGAAAAAATGGGATTTGTTGGCCGCGAAGAAGGGCTAGTGGCGCATGCGGTTTGTTTGTTGCAGTAATTTTGTCCAGCGGTTATAGTAGACATTAGAAATAAGTTTTTACAGCAAACTCAAACTGTTCGATAAAGATTTTTTTAAAGGCACTAATATTATTCTGCTCATAAAATACTAGCAAAGATTGTTTATAGTCCATTGCATTTACAGTTCTAAAAGAAATTGGACAATACTCATTAAACATTAAAATTGCATTGCAAATTATTCTTCCAGTACGTTTATTTCCGTCGGCAAAAGGTTGTATGTAAGAGATTAATATAAGTGCTAGAAA
>JANMOF010000520.1:0-12122 GCA_031368925.1 Leptospiraceae bacterium | reverse complement strand
AATATTCTAAACTATATGGATAAAAATGTAGAAGAAAATATTTTACGTGAGTTAAACGACAAGTCTCCCGACCTCGCCTATCAGGTTCGCGATAAGCTGTACGCATTCGAAGATATTCTAAACTTAGATGCAAGAGAAATGAGAATGCTTGTAAATAAATTAGGGAGCAACGATTTACTAGTTGTAGCTCTTCGTGGTGCAGGCGATGAAATCAAACGTCATTTCTTCACTGCCATGTCTCAAAACCGCGCATCCGACATCGTAGAAGAAATGGACTCTAGAGGCAAAACAACATTACGCGAAATCACTTTAGCCCGTAATGACATTTTGAAAATCGCCCGCGAACTAGAAGAAGATGGACTTGTGATTTTAAAGAAAAGAAAGGATGAGTTTATTTAGCAATGAGTCAAGGTGTGTTTACAGATAGAAAAAGAGCTTGCTTTTGAGTATTTCTATTTTAGCATATGAATTATGAAAAGCATTGAAGCGGTAGCAGATTCAGAGATTCGAGATTCAATTATAAAAACCTGTCAGAATGTTTTTGCAGAAAATACACTAATCGAAAAAGTATTTTTATTTGGTTCTTTCTCTCGAAAAGAAGAAACAGCAATAAGCGATTTGGATTTGCTTGTAGACATGAAAGAAACAATCAGCTTAATGAAATTTATTAAATTGAAACAAGATTTAGAGGATAAAACCAACAGAAAAGTAGATCTTTTAACTAGGGAATCAATATCTCCTTATATTTTACCGCTTATCACTAAAGACCTTGTGCTAATCTATGAACGAAAAAGATAAAATCAGAATTCAGCATATTCTCGATGCGATTGCGGAAATTGAAGATTATACGCAAGACTTCACAGAAGAAAAATTTACCCAACATCGACTTGTCCACAATGCCACAGTTCGCCAATTTGAAATTATTGGCGAGGCAGCAAATGCAATCTCAGCTGAGTGCATGAACTTATACCCAGAAATTCCGTGGAGAATTCTTGTTGATTTTAGAAATGTTCTTATTCATCAGTATTTTGGCGTAAACTTAAAACAAGTATTTAAAGTCATACAAGAAGAACTTCCAGAATTAAAAATCAATCTACTTCAAATAAAAATCTAATATTTTTTAAAAACGAAATTCCTATATCTGAATAGATTATTGTAACGATTGGCTAATATTGCTATTCCCACAATCGGGATCTAAAATAAAATTTGTATTTTCAGAAGTCCAGATTGCACCGGTAACAAGCCAGTCAATAACGATGATGCTAATAAGACCGAAGTCTAGGAAAATTCCAAATATTGCTTTACCTTCTCGGTGTTTTTTTACTTCATATTGAAAATCTTTACATCCATCTTTATGCACCCTTAGTATAAGAGTTTCCTTTTTCGGGAAACTAAATGTTACGAAATTCGTGCCCTTCTTTTCGTTGTTAATGTAAATATCTGTTTCCAGAACTTGACTTTTTACTCGAAAGGTTTCTTCTTTGCCGAGTAGAATGGTAGCGCACTGCCAATGAATTAAAATAAGTAAAAGAAGTCCAAGTTTCATTTGGTTATCTCCTTTGTATCTATTTCTGACTGCATTTCTAAGAGGCTAATATCGAATATAGGTTCATTGGCTTTTTTAGATCGCTCTAGATTCTGTATTATTTTTAATTCATAGGTTTTTCCTGGTTCAAAATTTACGAACACAGTATACTTATTTCGATTCACATCCTCCTTACATTCATTCGGATAAATATCAATCAGTAGCTTTCCTTTCTTTGCCTCGACTGGAACTTTGTATTCCCCTCCGTAGACAAACATTTGACAGTTTACTCTATTGACCATTGGATCTGTAAAAATATTCCAATCCTTTTTTGGATCTTTGGAATAATAAAGATTTGCCTCTCTTTTATTAGGAACTAAGTTTACAGGAAGATCGACAAAACTCTCCTTCGGAGGAATAAAGGCTATATGCAACTGAAAGTAGAGTCGCTGGGGCAATTCTACATTATCAATGAATGCAATATTTTTTCTTTCCGGAATTTTATAAAACAAAAAGGAATGAGGAGATTTTGTGATTTTTGCCAGGGACAAATTCCGACTGCAATAATCATCCATCAAAGGATAACGCAAACCTGTTTTACAATAAAATAGCTTTGTAATATCAGGATCACCTTGTCCTAACTCTATAGACGATTTATCTCGCACAACTCTATGATTGTCATCTTCCGCCATCGCATAATAATAAGGACCTTGGTGCGTTGAGACAACAGTGCAGTATCCGCAAGCGAATACTACAAGCAGTCTGAAAAAAATCCTTACCCCTTCCCCACTTTAAGAAAAATCTTAATCTCCTCGTAATCAATTCGATCGAGTTCTAATTTCAATTTCTCACCAAGAAAGTATGTCTTCGAAAATTTCTTGGCGTAGAAAGAGAAATCATTGGGCATAGTGAGTTCGATTTCGTTTGTAAACTCGGTGAATGGAACAGCACCTTCTGTAAGGATTTCATCTAACTCTACAAATACAACGTGTGGCTTAATGCCAGTAATCGTTCCGGTAAATTCTTTTAGTCCAGTGGTTTCTACAAATCGACATGCTTTTAGTTTTAGAATATCCCGCTCTGCATCGGCGGCACGTCTTTCTTCTGTAGAAGTGTGCGCACCCATGACTTGAATTTCATGAGCGGTATACGCGTATTCTTCTTTCATGATAAGTGCTTCGAGTGCACGATGACATACCAAGTCCGGGTAACGACGAATAGGCGAGGTGAAATGACAGTAGTCTTTAAAACCAAGTCCCCAATGCCCTAAAGCTTCCCCGCCATAATAGGCTTGCATAAAACTTCTAAGTAGGAAGTAGTTGAAGATTTTTTCGGCTGGATGGTTTGCAATTTCGACTAACGCTTTTTTAATGTCGTCGTATTCGGTTGTTTTTAATTGGTATTTGAACCCGTAGAGTTTTAGGAACTCGTTTAGGTTTTCTAGCTTATCCTCATCCATCGTTTCGTGGATTCTGAATAGTGCAGGGATTTTATTTTTACGTAAATGTTCGGCTACTTTGATGTTAGCCGAAAGCATCAATTCTTCAATTAAAATATGACTGTTTAGCCTCTCGCGGGTTTTGATCTCGATTACTTTCTTATTGTCTTTGTCTGTTACAACATAGGTTTCTTTGAAGTTTAAATCGACTCTACCGTTTTCAATTCTTGCTTTTTTAAGACCATTTGCCAGGCGCATAATTTTAAATAGCCAGTTGTCTGCATTTCCTTCTAGAATTTCTTTCTCTGCTCGCTCATACGTATAACGCTCATCTACTTTAATCACGCTTTTGTAGAACTTTGCGGAATAAATTTTCCCGGTATAGTCTCCTTCCATTTCCACTGTGAAGGCTAGACGGTTTTGTTTTGCAACAAGACTACATAGATTTTCCGAAAGCTCAGGTGGAAGCATAGGCACTACTTTATTTGCGAGGTAAACGGACGTTGCCCTGTTGTATGCTTCTTCGTCAAGACTTGAGCCCTGCTTCACATAATAGGAAACATCCGCAATATGGACATAGAAACGAAGACGTTTTTCTTCTTCAATAAAACTAATTGCATCGTCAAAGTCTTTTGCAGTCTCGCCGTCAATGGTTACTGTGTATAAGTCGCGGAGGTCAACGCGCGTATGCCAGTCATCAATCGTGTCTTCTTTAATCTCATCCTGGAAATTAAGTGCAACTGTATCAGGATAAACCTGGTGGTAATTGTATTTCATCAAGATGCGGTTAAAGTCAACATCATCTTTTTCACCTGCTTCTAATTTGATAAATGTTACTTCGAGTGTAGTCTGTTCTTGAAACGCGTGTTCTTTTAATTTTACAATTAGAACGTCACCAATCTGAATGGACTTTGCGATTTCAGAAAGCATAGTCTTCTTAGAAATCAAACCTTCCTTTTCTTCTCCAGTCATATCAAGGAGCTTACCGTGAATATACCCGCCTTCCATGTCAGTGACTTTCATGCGATAAAGCACTCTTCCCCGCTTTAGAATATTAATGACTTCACCTTCGAGCCTGTCTTTTTTTCCAATTCCAATTGGGATAACTTCAACGGTATCACCCGAAATACTTGTATCCACGAAACTTCCCGGGATAAACATTTCATTGCCAGAGGCTAATTTTACGAATCCGTCACCACGGCGGCTAAGAGAGATTGTTCCCGACATGCTAAACGGTTTGTGAACCTGGATTGTTTTCTTGTCTAATGTAAGAAGACCTTCTTTTTCAAGTAATCCGAAAAGTTCTTCTATTTCTACCTTTCTTTCGTCGTCATGTTTACGTTTGTGCTTTTCATGCTTCTTGTGTTTTTTGTCTTCTTTTTCTTCTAGGAAAATTTTATAAATATCTGATTTAGTTATTTCTTTTCCTGCTTTGAGTTTTAAGTATTCTACAATACTTTTAATAAATTTGTTTGGTTTCATTGTTTCCTTTTTATATTTATGATTTCGTAATAGATTCGTTTGCCCTGTAACACCAAGCAGCTTCATCGTGCAATGCTGTCAAGTTAATGGAACCTTTAAAAGATTACCACATTATGTTGAGCCCCAAGAAGCAACATTGAGTTTGAACACAGATGGACACGGATACAAGATTAGATATTTTAGACATATCCGTGTTAATCCGTGGTGAAAAATTCTTCTCTCTACATCATTCTCTGTGCCTCGGCGTCTCTGTGGCAACGCTTTTTTTTTACAACCATATTGTGTTTAAAAAAAAGAGTATTCACGAAAGAAATTCTCGGAAATTCTGTGAAATCATCCGTGGTAAAGCTCAATAAAATCAGGCTCATTAAAGTAATCGTGTTTTCTGCGTTCCTAGGGATTACACTTTTATATCTTGTTGATAAATTTAAAACTTCTGAATTGAAATCTAAAGCTCCCCTCGCAATAGAAGGAGTTTTAGATACAACTAATTGGAATTTTCAGAAAAAAGGATTTTTAAAATTAGATGGAGCCTGGGAATTTTATTGGTTAAAATTCTACTCGCCCGATGATTTTGTCCGAATAAATTCAGCACAAGATTCCCATAAACCGAGCTACGAATCCATTCCATCTATTTGGAACTCTTATCAAATAGATGGAAAGAATTTAGATGGAGACGGATTTGCAACGTATCGACTAAAGATTAAACTTAAAAACTTCAACCAAGTCTATGCGATCAAAATTATAGACGTAGCAACTTCTTACAAAGTCTGGATTAATGGGGAAGAGCTTTGGAAAGCAGGAAAGCTTGGGACTACTAAAGAAGAAATGTCTCCTGCCTACAACTCGAAGGTAGTCGAATTTAAACCTAATAGTGAAATGGTAGAAATTGTTTTTCAAGTTTCTAACTTTTATCACGCGAAAGGTGGTCTCTGGAATTTTATAGAATTCGGACTTGCCGAGCATATTGAAAATTCCCGTGAGTCCCAGACTAATTTCGAGTTCTTCATGTTTGGAAGTCTCTCTATCATGGCGTTCTATCACTTTGGGCTTTACGCTCTTCGAAAAAAAGACAAGTCTACTTTATACTTTGGGTTTGTATGTTTTATAATTGCAGTTAGAATTTTACTTACTGGTGAAAGATATTTATTCAAACTTTCAGAAGAGCCATTGTATTGGATTACGCTAGTCAAATTGGAGTTTATCACTGTTTACCTCACGACGCCCAGTTTCATATTATTTCTGGAATCTATCTACCCCGAAGAAACTAAAAAAATAGTTTCTACATTTACTCTAACAGCCGGACTACTCTTTAGCATTGTAACTATACTCATGGATACTTTTATTACAACCGGGTTAGTTAAATACTTTCAGATTTTGCTATTCTCACTCATTTTATATATAGCTTATATTTTAATCCTTATCAATAGTAAAAAAAGAGAAGGCGCTGTCTGGGTTGCCTTTGGTCTAATCGTATTCTTAGGTGCGCTAATTAATGACCTACTCTATTTAAATAATTTTATATATACTGGTTTTCTTTTTCCTGTGGGGCTATTCGTGTTTATCTTCTCTCAATCTTTTATTCTTTCGATGCGATTTTCTAAAGCCTTTACAACAGTCGAGTCTATGAGTGAAAAATTACTCACCCTCGATAAACTAAAAGATGATTTTTTAGCGAATACATCACATGAGTTAAGAACCCCACTCAATGGAATCATTGGTATTGCAGAATCAATGCTCGATGATGTATCTAGTAAGTTATCAAATGAAACAAAGAAAAATATTTCTTTGATTGTTGCAAGTGGCAGAAGACTGAGTAGCCTCGTAAATGATATTCTTGATTTTTCAAAACTTAAAAACCATGAAATAGAACTGCAAATTCGAAAGATTGATTTAAAACAAATTGCAGATCTAGTAATACGCTTATCCGAGCCATTAATAGCAGACAGAGATTTAAAAATAGTAAATACAATTCCTGATGACTTTCCAGAAATCGAAGCTGACGAAAATAGGATAATACAGATTTTCCACAATCTTGTGGGTAATGCTATTAAATTTACAGAGACCGGTGAAATTAAAATTTTCGCAACGAATAAGGATGATATTTCTACAATCTACATCTCTGATACTGGAATTGGAATTCCTAAAGAAAAATTCGAGATCATCTTCCAGTCTTTTGAACAGATAGATAATTCCTCTTCAAGAGAATACGGTGGGACTGGACTCGGACTTGGAATTACAAAGCAATTAATCGAACTCCACGGGGGCAAAATATGGGTAGACTCTACGACTGGTAAAGGCTCCACTTTTTATTTTACAATTCCCCATCTTAAAGATGAGGATAATAGAAGACTCATTCATAAGCCTCCGCTAACAAGCTCTCGATTTTTCTTACCCGAATTAAAAACAGAAACCCAAATTCCTTTAGATAGAATTATTGACTTACCTAAAGAATCGAGAGCAGAGAAGGCGCTTGAGATATTTACGATTTTAGCGGTGGATGATGAGCCTATTAACTTGCAGGTAATGGTAAATCACCTCAAAGATCTAAATTATCGTTTACTTACAGCAAATAATGGAATAGAAGCACTTAAGATTGTAGAAAGGGAAGTTCCCGATTTAATTTTATTAGATTTAATGATGCCTAAACTCTCCGGGTATGAAGTATGTAAGACATTGCGTTTAAAGTATCCAATTCACACTTTGCCAATTATCATTCTATCGGCAAAGAACCAGATTAATGATATTATCCTCGGACTAGAAATTGGCGCAAATGATTATATGCATAAACCGTTTCATAAGAAGGAGTTACTCAGTCGTATCCACAATCAACTTTCTATTAAGCAAGCCATTGAGGATAATAGCAGGCTAATTACAATGGAGAAAGAACTCCAGACTGCAAGGAAAATCCAGGCTGATATTCTACCGGATAAGATTCCAATCCTGGAAGGAATTAAAATTAGCACAACTTACTTGCCCATGCAAACTGTCGGTGGGGATCTGTATGATTTTCATATTAAAAGTAAAACTGAAATCGGAATTCTAATTGCAGATGTCGCAGGACACGGAGTATCCGCTGCAATCATCATGGGAATGGTAAAGCTTGCTTTTAAAATGCATAAGGAATTTGCAAATAACCCTGCAACACTTCTAGAAAAGATGAACGAGACTCTATTTGGAATTGCCGGCAAAGGATACGTAACCGCCGGCTATTGTTACATAAATTTGGAAAAAAGGGAGATCACATTTAGTAGTGCAGGTCATCCTGCTCTTATTTTACTCCAAAGTCGCTCTACTGATTTTAAAGAATTACAGCCTAAGGGAGCAATTCTCGGAGCATTCCCAAAAATAAAATGCACTAATGAGATAAGCACAATTAGGCTCGGTGATAAAATACTACTCTATACAGATGGAATTCTTGAAGTCAGAAAAGATCCTAATAGCACAATTTTTTACGGGGAAGAAAGATTTATAGACTTCATCCAAAACAATCATCGTTTAATCGGTCAGGATTTCTTAGGCTCTATTATCAGAGATGTAAAAACCTACAGAGGCATCGAAGATGAATCCATAGGCTTCGAAGACGACATCACACTCGTGTCGATTGATATAACTTAAAAAATATCATCGGCGGGGATTTCGTCTATGTCTGGCGCAAAATGGCTAGTAGGCGCTGAGGATGTATGACTGGAATCGTGTGAAGCGCTTGCATCAGAAGTAGATCTGCCGCCTAGGAGTTGAAAGTTTTCTACGCGGATACGAATTTTACTGAGTTTCTTTCCATCGGGTCCATCCCAGGTAGACTGTTCTAATCTACCTTCTACCATAATCTGTTTGCCCTTACCCCCATATTGTTTTAAAATGTCAGCAAGCTTTCCCCATATGGTGCAATCAAAATAATTGACAATGTCTTTTCTAGTTCCATTGTCCATATAACTGCGATTATTCGCGAGACTAAAATTGACGAGGGAGGTTTGACCTACAGTTTTAAACTCGGGGTCTCTTGTCATTCTTCCAATTAAAATTACAGTGTTCAAATCATTTGCCATGGTATTTCCTCTTTTACTTCTATTTCATTCTAAAACTACATCCAGACAAAATAGCTTAGTTTTTTAAAGTTTTTTTGGTAATCTCTTTTTTGTCCGATTCTTTTGAATCGTTATAATCATTTGCTTTGGAAAAGATTTTTTCAAAAGCCATCAGATGCTTTAGGTAGGCTTCCCGCTTAAATTGATTTCTGAGCGGATTGGACCTAGAATTTTCGAGAGTAGAAAGTAGATATGTCCTAGGAGTCAGATTGTCCAGGGCATCTCTATGCGAGCTAGCAAAAGCAGGATCTGTTTGGCTTGTGATAAATATTTTATCATCGTGGTCAGGATTTCCAAGCGGATCGGTATCAATTACTTCTATTAATTTTTTATCCAGAGTGGATAGATTATGTGTAAAAATTCGACTTTTAATTTTGATAAGTCTAATCGCAAAATCACCGTTATCCTCTTTTTTGTAAATAGCTCCAGAAAAGAAAAGAATCATGGACTTACTGCGAGACCCACTAGCTTCCCCTTTTTCTCCTTCTATAAAATCAAACTGCTCTAACTTGAGACAATCTCCATCATCTTTGGGAATTTTATGTAAGACACAATCATCCCCTTTTGTAATTCCCTTTGAAAGAATTGTTCTGTGTGGAAGAGAGCCAATCTTCTTTGTGAGAAGACTTGCGTATTCAGAGAGGGAGAGATTTGCTTTTGTTATGTTTTTATTGAGAGAAATCTCAGCTTTACGGATATTAGATCCATACTGGGTGTTTTCTTTTGGTTGGTGGACAATAAAAGAATCAACTTTTTCTTGTCCTAAAATCGGAACGCCAACCAAAAGTAAAAGAAACAAATAGCACATAACTCAATTGGAATTGCTAGTTAGTTTCCTTGGGAGATGCGCTTCCAGAGCTTTCGCCACCTTGCGATTCTCCACCCGCCTGTGGCTTTTTATTTTTATTCCCATGCCTTCTAAATCTATTTCGATACTTATTACGTTTAAATGGCGGCTTACCATCTTTAGGCGTAACACCAGCTTCTCCATTTCCTTCCGTAGCTTTTGACACTAGTAACGGCTTATCTTCAGTATCCTTTGGGATAATTTTTTCTTCTATTATTTCAGACTTTTCTATTTTACGAGGGTGATGACTACCGGCAGTATTTTCTTTCGGAAGGTGATTACCTTTATTAAAACGTTTTGGTTTTCTTTCGCCTCTTTCTCCACCGCGATCATTTCTATCACCACGAAAAGATCTAAATCTTTCTCTTTCTCCAGCACCTGCTTCATTGTGGATCATTCTTTGAGAAGGCTTTGGTCTATTGCGTGTAGAAATTTCCCAGAAAAATGCTGACTGTATTGCTTGCTCTTGTTTATCAGCTAGGGCATTAATTTTATAAACCATGAAAGCTTCGTAGAAAAAATCTTTCTTACGAAATACTTCGTTGTGAGTCGGGTTGTTTTCTTCTGTTTTGAAAAATCTTTTTTGACTAGCATAGATTTTGATTAATCGCTCTTTGTCTTTCTTTGGGATTTCCATCCTAGTACAAATTGGATCAATGGCAGTCTTAATTGAGTGAATCATATTTTGCTTATTCTTGTCTTTTTCTAAAGCATCGTTAATCAAATCACAAAAGATGAGCGCAAAGAAGATAATCGATGTTAGCTCTTCTCGTTCCTGAAGCATACGGTCAGCGATTACTAGTCGTTTGCCTATGTTGGATTCTAAAAAGTCTTTCTGCCAGGATGGATTTTTTTTGGATACTTCTAGAGCTTCTTTAAATAAAACATCTAAGAGGAAGTTTTCGGCTAATCCATTGAATACATCTGCTGCATGCCAGGTGCGGAATATTTTATTATACTCCTCGAGCATTCGAGAAGAAGAAGCCTTTTCTAATTCGAGGCGATTTCTTTTAATTCCAAGTTTTGTTTCTTTGTCAAGGTTTAGTCCATGGAGTGTTTGAAATTTGACTGCTCTAAGCATACGGACTGGATCCTCTTTGAAGGATACATCAGGGTTTCCGATAACTTTTAAAACTTTATTTTTGATGTCATCGAAGCCACCAACGAAGTCTATGATGGAATCATTTCTAGGATCGTAATAAAGTGAATTGATTGTAAAGTCCCGTCTTGCTGCATCTTCTTTTGCAGTACCGTAATTATTATCCCGTCGTAGCAGATAATCTTTGTCTTCCGTTTGCTTACCGAGTCTATGGTCGGGAAGAGAACGAAAAGTAGAGACTTCAATGATTTTTCCCTTGAACATTACGTGGACAATTTTAAAACGCTTCCCGATGATGCGGCAATTATTAAAGATATTTTTAATCTGGTTAGGAGTCGCACTAGTTGCGATGTCGAAGTCTTTCGGTTTTTTTCCAAGTAAGATATCTCTTACCCCGCCGCCTACCAAAAATGCTTTATGATTGAATTTGGTTAATCGATGCATAATCTTGAGTGCATCTTCGTCGATTAAATTCTTTCGAATAATGTGAGAGTCTTTGTAGTAGCGCTTACCTTCTGGGAAAATGAGAATATTTTCAACTGTCTGTGGCTTTTTTTTAAAAAGGTTTGCTATAAATTTTATCATGTGTATATTGTCTAAGCTAGGAAATTATCTATTAAAATCAACAACAAATTGACTGTTAACTAGACAGCGAAAACTTGGAACTTTAATAGATGTATAAGCTATAATGGAATTATCGGATAATAAACTGAATTTGCTTGAGAGAATGACTCTTAAGTCTTACGAATTACAAAAAACTATTAAAAAACTGCACACGTTTGGCAGGACGAAAATTTCACTCCTTTTCATACCGCATAGTAATGAAAATATTGTAAAAATTGAAATTTCCCACTATTCCCTTGGCTTTCTACTTTTAATAGTAGCAAATCTCCTCGTCTTTGGACTGGGCTTCTTTAGCTATTACCTATATACCAAAAATGACCATATTGATTTATACAGTAGAGGCAACACCCAGAAGATTTTCTTTTTACACCATGACCTAATGGGAGATATACTCGAAAATACCATTGAAGAACTAGCATCCGAGACTGAGGATTTAAACAAGGTTACCTGGGAAAGATCCCTAAGAGATACAAAAATCAATGAAGAAATGGATGCATTACAAGATAACCCCGAAAAATTGGAAGTTGCTCGCACGGCAGAACTAGATTCCAATATGAAAATTTTCATATACACAGTGGAAAAATTTGCAGATGTATATGAAAGTCTCTCTAAACTAAAAATGAATTCCCAGAATTCGATGGATTACCTAGAAACACGGGAAAGTATTTTCGAGTCAATGCCTAGAGGTAGACCGCTCGGTCCGGGTGTAGGCTTAATTACTTCCACCTACGGGCATAGAGAAGACCCTTTTTATGTCGATGTGGGAGAATTTCACAATGGGATTGACTTTGCTTCTGCAAATGGAACTCCGATTTATGCAACTGCTCCGGGCGTAATCGCTGATGCTTCCTCTTCGGATGGTGGTCTTGGTATGCATGTGCGAATTAACCACGAGAACGGATTTTTTACCATGTATGGACACTGCTCTAAACTACTAGTTGCCGAGGGAGATATTGTCAAGCGAGGCGACATCATTGCTCATGTTGGTTCCACCGGAAAGGCGACTGGCTCGCATTTAC
>JANMOF010000510.1:0-8566 GCA_031368925.1 Leptospiraceae bacterium | reverse complement strand
AACAAATAATTGTATAAGAAAGATTCATCTTACTACAACAGTAGTTACAACGATTGCTTGTAGCAACAGCATATTATCCGATCCAAGAGGAATTGTGGTATATAATAATAATTTATATATAGTGGATAATAGTAATAATTCAATTGTTCAATTAGATTTATCTACGAATGCCTTAACTACGGTTGTTGCTTCCGGTCTTAGTTCTCCTCGTAATCTTACTCTAATTGGAACGGATCTTTATATTGCAGATTCTGGTTTGGATAGAGTTGCTAAGACTACTATTGGAACGTGGACACTTTCTACCTTTGCGGGTAGTACGCAGGGTTATTCTGATAATGTTATTGGGACAAGTGCTCAATTTAGAAATTTAGAAGGAATTACAACCGATGGAACGAATCTCTATACAGCGGATACAGGTAATCATAATATTAGGAAGGTGACAGTTCCAGGGGCAGTTGTCACCACCTTAGCCGGTCAGACAATAAGTACCGCCAGTAATGCAAATTATACAAACTCTACTACATTTTCTACGGCTCGATTTGATAACCCGCGGGGTATTACGTCTGACGGTTTAAATCTATATCTATTTGATACCAATAACAACGCTATACGTAAAATTCAGTAGGCTAACAACCTTTACGTGTTCGCGGATGACATTCGTTTGCCGCTCAGGAATCAGAAGTTAAGCAATAATACGCATTCGTAAAATAGAGTAGGCAGACATTGTCGAAAAAAGAGACAGGTCTAAGACCTGTCTCTACTAGTATCCGGGTAATTCGAATTAGATAGATGACTGAATTGAAATAAAAGGCTTGCTTGATTTACAAATTAGAAATAAAATAGAATTATGGAACTTACATTACGAATACCACAAGAAGTATGGATGGCACTTAAATTACCAGACCAAGATATGGAGAATGTTTTACTTTTAGAATTATCTATATCTTTATATGAAAGAAAAATATTATCCTTTGGTAAGTCTAGGGAACTATCAGGTCTATCGAAATGGCAATTTCATGAAGAACTAGGAAAACGCAAAATTGAGCGTCATTATGATTTGGTTGCATTTGACGAAGATTTAACATATGGCATTAGTTAAAGTCGTTAGTAATTCCTCTCCACTTATTAATCTTTCTAAAATTGATCGATTAGATATATTAGAAAAGCTATATGGAAAAGTTTTTATTCCTAATGCAGTTTTTGAAGAATTAATTCTAAAGGCTGACTATCCAAGAGATATTGAAAAAATTACTTCTTTGATTCAGGATAAAGTAATAGAAGTCAAAACCGTGAAGGATGTTAATTTTGTTAGAGCCTTGCGTAAAGACTTGGATAGCGGCGAATCAGAAGTAATCGCACTTGCAAAAGAAGAAAATGCAGACCTTGTAATCATAGACGAAGTTGATGCAAGGCGAATTGCTGAATTTCATGATTTGAATAAAACTGGTTTTATTGGTATTTTGATTAAAGCAAAGAAAAATGGATTGGTTGATGATGTTATCCGCTTGATTGACCTAGCAGTAGAAAAAGGCTTTTGGATTAATAAAGACCTTTACCAACAAATTTTTAATTCTTTGCTTTGAAGTATTATAGTTATTTTTGCGGATGACATTCGTTTGCCGCTCAGGAATCAGAAGTTAAGCAACAATACGCATTCGTAAAATAGAGTAGACAGGCATTGTCGAAAAAAGAGACAGGTCTAAGACAGTGATAGCGTGTCTCTACTATGATCCGAGGAATCCGAATGCAGAAAAAGATTTGACCGTGTTAAAAGGCTAGATGACCGTAATTAAATCAAGGTTTGTATGGATGAATGGGATTGACAGTTTTTAAGCAGAGGTAAAAATTTACAAAATGATAAAATCAATAATGATAAAAAACTTTATGGCTCATTCGGATTTGATTGTGAAAGACATTCCTTCTATCAATATCCTAATAGGCAAAAATGATACCGGTAAAACTGGTTTATTAAAATTATTATACGCAACTATTAAATCTTTAGAAATATATAGCTTAAAAAAAAAATCAGGCGATGTCTCTTTTAAAAAAGAATTAGCTGATAAATTTGCAGATACTTTTATGCCTCGGAAAAACGGTTTAGGCGATTTAGTCCAAAAGGGTAGTAAAGATAAATTAGATGTAGAGATTACAGTTCTCGAAAATGGTAGCAGATACGAACAACAAATTTATTTTTCATTTGGCGAAAAAACAGAATCTTCCATTCCTTCTTGTGTCGAGCATGTAAAAAGTATACCTGAGGGTTCTATTAATTCTTTGTTTGTACCCGCAAAAGAAGTATTAACCGCTTTCAACGACATACGATACATAAGAGAAAATTTTTATGGGAAAGGATTTGATGATACCTATTTAGATTTAATAAAAGCTTTGGCTTTGGAAACTACTAGAGGTAGAGTTGGAGATGAATTAAGTTCTGTAAATAAATCATTGGAAAATTTATTTGAAGGAAAAATTGAACAAACTGGACAACAAGATCAACCTTTTATTTTCAAGAAAGGAAATCAACAATTTGCTATGCAACAAACTGCTGAAGGTATTAAGAAAATAGGAATACTTAGAACTTTGATTACGAATAGGCAATTGGGAAAGGGTACCATCTTATTTATGGACGAGCCTGAAACTGCACTACACCCTGACGCAGTAAGAAAAATGGTTGAGATGTTAGTTGCAATGAGTAAAGCAGGTGTGCAAATTTTCATTGCATCGCATAGTTACTTTGTAATAAAGCAAATGGCTATTTGTTCCAAAAGGGAGCAACTACCTATTATGTGCTGGAATCTCGAAAAAGAAATTAGCAAACCTGTAACTAATTCTTTTCACAATCTAATTGATGGAGTTTTACCTGATAACTCAATTGTAAATGAATCATTAGCAATGTATAATGATGACATCAAGATTAGCCTCGGTTTATAACTATGATAATAGAAGAAAATGGAGTTAAAGTAAAATTTCCAGACGATAATTATTTTGAGTTTGGCAATTGCTCTGCATATCAGAAGATTATTGCTGATGGAGTAAAAGAAGTAGATGTTTGTTGGTTTGATACTTCACAAAATACTCTCTGGCTTGTTGAACTGAAAGCTTTTCATAATCCTGAGAATTTGAAGTACCTAGCACAAGATTTGGCGGATACTACTATACTAGATTATTGGCTTACTGAATTAGTTAATAAATCAATACATGCGGTTTGCATGTCACTTACAAATAGAAGTCAGACTCAGTCATGCATGAAATCTATTCCCGACAATAATACTAAAATAAATATTGTTCACTTGTTAAAAGTTGTACCTGGGCAGGATGCGTATTTGAATCCGATGCAAGATAAGCTAAGAAATAGACTAAAGGCTTATTCTGCTATATTTAATATATCTGGAATAGCTATTATCAGCTATGATTTTGCGATTAAAAATAAAACATTGAATTGGATAGTTTGAATAGTTAAAAGTAAACTTACTATAGAGTTTAATTCAGTTACAGTCAAACGCACCTTATCCGATACCGCAATCCAATTTAAAAAAGCAAATCTCGAAACACGATTTGATAAAATGGAATGGTTCGAAAAAAATAATCTCCCTGTTCCTGAATGGGTGTAGTGTAATAAAAAGACAAACATTCCATCTTTGATGAGTATTTAAGTTCTCTTTGTGGGTAATATTCGTTTGCCGCTTAGGAATCAAGAATTAAGCAACAATACGCGTTTGTAAAATAGAGTAGGCAGACATTACCTAAAAAAAGAGACAGGCATTGCAGAATAGTAGAGACAGGTCTGAGACCTGTCTCTACGGCTTATAAAGATTTACCTCTCGTCGGCTAATTCCCATTTCTCTGGAGAGCGCCAGAGACCGGAGAGTAACAACTCACGAATCCAGATAAATTCTTTTGGAATTTTATCGTAGAGTTTGGTGAAGAGTTCTTCGTGTAAAAGAAGTTCTTGTTTCCAACCTTCACGATCAATCGAGATAACTTCGTTGAATTGTTCTTTAGTGAAGTCCATACCACGCCAGTCAATGTCTTCATAGCGAGGAACCCATCCGAGTGGAGATTCAATCGCAGAGATTTTTCCTTGCGAGCGTTCAACTACCCATTTGAGGATACGCATGTTTTGCCCGTAACCAGGCCATGCGAACTTGCCGTTTTTGTTTTTACGAAACCAGTTTACGCCAAATATTCTAGGTGGGTTTGGAAGTTTACGACCAAAGTTTAACCAATGGTTGAAGTAGTCAGCAGCATGGTATCCGATAAATGGAAGCATTGCAAATGGATCGCGTCTAACGTTTCCAACAGCGCCCACAGCAGCAGCAGTAGTTTCTGAACCCATAGTTGCAGCAGAATAAACACCGAAGTTCCAGTTAAACGATTGGTATACAACCGGTACTAAACTACTTCTTCTTCCTCCAAAAATAATTGCACTGATAGGAACACCTTTTGGATTTTCGTATTCAGAATCTACGCACGGACATTGGCTAAGTGGAGAAGTAAAACGTGCGTTCGGGTGAGCCGCAGGTTTTCCACTTGCTGGATCATACGGTTTACCGTTCCAGTCGATTAATCCTTCTGGAGCTTTGTCAGACATTCCTTCCCACCAAACATCTCCATCTGGAGTTAACGCTACGTTTGTAAAAATGGAATTTTCCTTGAGGGCTTCCATTGCATTTGGGTTAGTTTCGTAATTGGTTCCCGGGGCTACACCAAATAAGCCTGCTTCTGGATTGATTGCATAAAGTAGACCATCTTCTTTAGGTTTGATCCAAGCGATGTCATCTCCCACGGTAGTAATTTTCCAACCTTCCATTTCTTTTGGCGGAATGAGCATTGCAAAGTTTGTTTTTCCACACGCACTTGGGAATGCTGCGGTTATATAGGTCTTAACCCCTTGTGGATTTTCTACTCCAAGGATTAACATATGTTCGGCTAACCAGCCTTCGTCGCGAGCCATTGTAGATGCAATACGTAGCGCAAAACACTTCTTACCCAGTAAAGCATTTCCGCCGTAACCAGAACCAAAAGACCAGATGGTTCTTTCTTCTGGAAAATGAGTGATGTATTTTTCTTTATTGCAAGGCCAGGTAGAATCTTTTTGACCAGGGGCAAGTGGTGCTCCTACTGAATGAAGTGCTTTAACGAAAGGTTTATCTCCCAAAATATCCAGGACTTTTTTTCCCATACGGGTCATGATTTTCATGTTTACAGCAACATACGCAGAGTCAGATAATTCCACACCGATATGCGCAATATCTGAACCAAGTGGCCCCATGCTAAAGGGGATAACATACATTGTGCGCCCTTTCATGCATCCATCATATAATTTCGTCATGGTTACTTTGATTTCATCCGGGTGAACCCAATTGTTTGTAGGACCTGCATCATCTTTTCTTCTTGAGCAAATATAAGTTCTGTCTTCCACGCGCGCAACATCGGTAGGATCTGAGAATGCAATATAAGAATTTGGTTTTTTCGCAGGATTTAATTTTTTAAATACCCCAGCATCAACGAGGTCTTGGCAAAGTTTATTGTATTCCTCTTCTGAACCGTCACACCAATAAATTTTATCAGGTTTGCAAAGCTCAGCAGTTTCCTTTACCCAGTCGACCAACATTTTATTTTTTACATAAGATGGTATTTCCATTTATAAATTCTCCTCGTGTTTACTTCTAATTACAATCTGATAAGTCCTGTCTTTTTTCAAAGAACTTTTTTTTGGCGATTTACCTGAGATTTGTCATATATTTAGTAAACTGTGGGACAGAAACCTAGAGAAAATTGAAAAATGTAGATTCCTGATTGACTACTTATAGATATTTTAATAATTTTATCGCATGAACAATGCTCGTTTTACCTTCTTATTTCTGGGCTTACTTTTTTTTTCGAATACAGCTTGCAACCAACCAACTAATTCCATTCTTGCAATTCCTATCGAGTGGGAATATGCCGAGTCGGAGCAGTATGAGCCTCTAAGCTTTCTTGCGGATAAGGAGTTTAAGCCGCTTGCAGAAGGACAGATTCATTCTATAGCTTCTCTTCTGCCAAATGAGAAAGGTTATGTTTGGGTGAGAGGTTTTTTTGATTTTAAATCTTCGAGTGATCCAGTATCGATCTCGCTTGGAAAAGTTATCAGTGCCGAAGATACTTATTTGAATCGAAATTTTCTCGGTGGAACGATTCGAAAAATAAAGGAGCAGTGGAATTTTTGGAACCTATATCGTCATTATCCCATTCCAAAAGAATATCTACTTGAGGGTAAAAATGAAATACTCCTCAAAGTCTATGTAGATTCAGAGGGCGCAATTCCTGCTTCTATAGAAATCGGAAATCGTGAGGAAATTGATGCAATTGCTTTTTCTAAAATGTTTTATGAAAGCTATTTGAATGGAATCGTCACTGTTTTATTTATCGTAATTGCACTTTACCATCTACTGATTTATTTAAAACGCAAACAGGATAAGGAAAATATCTATTATGCGGTGTTTTGTTTTTCCTATTCGCTTTATGGACTCAATTTTGTAAGTTGGATTTTTGGAACTCACTTGAATATCAATTATTTCTACTTTCAAAAGTTTGTATTTGTTTCCATGTTTATTTCTGCTTACTCCCTTTACAGATTTATTTCTGTATTTTTAAAAAGAAAGGATCGAAAATGGTTTTCGATTCTATTCCTATTTTTTTTGGCTATTCCTATATTGTTAACAATTGCCGCTCCCAATTATAACTTCATGTATAAGACTCGCGGACTAATTATGTTATTCACAATGCCTTTTCTTATCTATATTCTATTTGTCCCGATTTATAATTATATCAAGTATAAGAATTTAGAAGCAAAGACTATGCTTGCTAGCTTGGTAATTATTTTTGCAGCAGCTTTTCACGATATACTAAACGTAGTTTTTAAATGGAACTCTTCCTTTTGGCTCGGTCCTGGAATTCCTCTTTTTATGGGGAGCATTATGTTTTTACTTGGAAATAAATTTGTAGATGTTTATAATCAAACCGATGAACTCAATGAAACCCTCGAACAAAAAGTCGTAGAAAGAACAAGAGAAGTAATGGAAAAAATGGATGTGATCAAAGCTCTCAACATCCAACAGGATGGTGATTACTATTTAACATCTCTTATAGAAAGACCGCTTGGAACTAACTTCAATAAATCTAAAAATGTAAAAACAGAATTCTATGTAGAGCAGAAAAAGAGATTTCAATTTAAAAATCGAAATTCAGAACTCGGCGGAGATATTTGTATTAGCGGTAATTTACGATTTGGCGATGGACGAGACCGGTTTGTGTTTTTCTTTAACGGAGATGCAATGGGTAAATCTATGCAGGGTGCGGGTGGTGCGATTGTTGCTGGAACTGTGGTTAATAGCATTTTGGCGAGATCAGCTCGCAATAATAAGATTCAGAAGATTAGTCCTAAAGAGTGGATAACAGAGACTTACCTCGAACTCGATGGAGTGTTTCAAACGTTCGATGGATCTATGCTCATGTCCTGTGCCTGTGGTGTTATCAATGAGAAGACAGGCGAGATGTGGTATTTTAACGCCGAGCATCCATGGGGTGTTATCTTTAGAGACAGTAAGGCTGATTTTATTGAGTCTGGTTTAAATCTTAGAAAGCTTGGGACTATCATTGAGGGAAATACATTTCAAGTTCAGGAATTCCAATTTTACAGAGGAGATATTTTCTTTGCCGGGTCAGATGGAAGAGATGATCTAGATGTTTCTCAAAATGGGGGACGGGATATGAACGAAGATGAAACAAAGTTTCTTCGTGCAGTAGAAACCTCAGAGGGTAATCTAAGTAAGCTTGTAGAAATTATTCATGGAATGGGAAAGGTTACGGATGATTTGTCGCTCATTCGGATTGAATTTCATGATAAAATCGAGGAAAGTTCTAATGATACGGGACCTATTGAAGAAGCAAAGGCACTACTTCGAGCAGGATCGGATATCGCACTTTCTGCTGGAGTTTCAAAACTAAAAGAGTATTTGAATCAGGAACCCACCAGTGTATCTGCCTTAGAAATTCTATCTAATTTTTATTATGGAAAAAAAGATTACTCGCAGGCTGCTTTCTATATGGAAAAAATATTGGCTATTTCTCCGGGCGACATGGACACGATATTCAATTTATCTCTTTGTTATAAGCATAAGAAAGAATATGATCTATCTACACAGTTTGCGGAGCGGTTATTCATCCTTAACCCCAATAGAATATCTAACATTATAAATCTCGCTGATAATTATAGGATGCAAGGAGATTTAGCTAAATCGAGAGAGTCTCTTAATCGCGCGATTGATTCTATTTCCTATTTTGAAAATGCAATGAAGCTAGATAGAATTTTAAAAATGAAAGGATATTAAATTGAGAGTAACAGTCGTTATTCTTAGTTTATTTCTAGTAATACCTATTTATCTTTATTTCAGCCATATCCCAGTCCCTACAAATCATCTAATGACTAGGCTTGATAAAGAGGAATTTCGAATTGCTCACAGGTGCGGTAAAGCAATCTTACCCGAAAATACACTCTTTGCATGTAAACAAGTATTTCATAAAA
>JANMOF010000509.1:0-19333 GCA_031368925.1 Leptospiraceae bacterium | reverse complement strand
AACAAATAATTGTATAAGAAAGATTCATCTTACTACAACAGTAGTTACAACGATTGCTTGTAGCAACAGCATATTATCCGATCCAAGAGGAATTGTGGTATATAATAATAATTTATATATAGTGGATAATAGTAATAATTCGATTGTTCAATTAGATTTAGCTACAAATACCTTGACTACAGTAGTTGCCTCTGGTCTTAGTTCTCCTCGTAATCTTACTCTAATTGGAACAGATCTTTATATTGCAGATTCTGGTTTGGATAGAGTTGCAAAGACTACTATTGGAACGTGGACACTTTCTACATTTGCAGGTAGTACGCAGGGTTATTCTGATAATGTTATTGGAACGAGTGCTCAATTTAGAAATTTAGAAGGAATTACAACAGACGGAACAAGTCTCTATGCTGCGGATACAGGTAATCATAATATCAGGAAGGTGACTGTTCCGGATGCAGTCGTTACTACTTTAGCCGGTCAGACAATAAGTACCGCTAGTAATGCAAATTATACAAACTCTACTACATTTTCTACGGCTCGATTTGATAACCCGCGGGGTATTACGTCTGACGGTTTAAATCTATATCTATTTGATACCAATAACAACGCTATACGTAAAATTCAGTAGGCTAATTAGTATATGCCGGAAGTAACAGAAGATGGTTTAGCAAAAGCAAATAGTTATAATGAATGGCTTAAAATAGCTATTCGAATTGATGAAAAAGAAGAAAAACTCTCCTGGCGAAAACAAGATGAGTCTGATATCTTTCATTCTCAATTGCTTCGAGAACATATCAATACAATGCAAGAATTACGTGGCAGTGGAGATGGACTGCGGCTAATAGGTGTTGTCCAAGAAAGTCTTTCCAGGCATTCCTGGGAGTTAAATACTCCCCAATTATATACAGAAGCTTTTTCAGGAACTAAGTTTATTATCTCCGAATACTTTCGTGAGATTGAAGATTCAATTAATTTTATTTGCGACAATGATTTTCCCGGGATTACAAATCAGGATAAGTTAAAAATTTTCCAAGAAGGAAATCGAATACATGGAAATACTGCTCTTATGCTCAGCGGAGGTGCTTCGTTTGGAATCTACCATCTAGGTGTGGTCAAAGCATTATTAGCCGAAGGTTTACTTCCTAGAATTATCTCCGGCTCTAGTATGGGCGCCATCGTAGCCGCTGCTGCTTGCAGTAAAACTGATGAGGAGTTGAAAATTTTTTTTGCAAATCCAACCGAGATTCACCGTGTTGCTATAAAAGTAAATGAGGTTGGATATCTTTTTAAAGAAGGATCTGTTCTGGATGCCAAGCAGCTAATGGATCATATCCACAAGAATATCGGAAATTATACATTTAAAGAAGCATTTGAAAAAACAGGAAGAGTTCTAAATATCTCAGTCTCGGCAACACGCAAAAGACAAAGACCTAGAGTGTTAAATCATCTAACTACGCCTAATTTACTGATCGAACAAAGCGCACTTGCTTCATGCGCTATACCTGGAATATTTCCTCCCGTAATGCTACTTGCAAAAGATAAAAACGGTAAGACTGTCCCGTATATGGAATCTGAAAAATGGATTGATGGATCAGTGCATTTAGACATTCCCATGCAAAGAGTTATAAGGCTACATAACGTTAGCCGTTCTATTGTGTCGCAGGCTAATCCGCATGTAATCCCTTTTGTAAATGCAGAAAAAAAGAAAGGTTTACTTCCATTTGTCGAAGATTTAATTTCCTCTACTCTACAAATGCAGGTTCTCAAGTTGATGGATATTGGAGTTGATCTCTCTGAGAAAATGCCATGGCTATCTATTGTAGATAAAGCAAGGTCGATGATCGACCAAGAATACAAAGGAGATATTAACATCTATTACCCGATGACTCTTGCCTCAGTTACAAAAATTGTTTCTAACCCAACCCAAGAAGAATTCGAAGATTATATTCGCAAAGGAGAACTAGCAACCTGGCCTAAAATTGCCTTTATCCGCGACCAAATGCATCTAAATAAAGTATTGGAAGGTTGTGTGGATAAGCTTCTTGCGAAGATGGAGTAGATTCATCCTAAATCTTTCGAAAAGAAATCTTTTTCACATCGGCTTTTTTATATTCGGTTGATTTTCCCTTCGAACTTATGACAAGCACGGAGGTGCGATTAATTACTGCTTTCACATTTTCTAATATATCGCCATTTCGCAAAGTTACTATGTCTTTATAAATGCCCTTAGGAGTTGTGTGAGTCTTTGAGTCTTCCTTTGGAACTTCTTCTATTATAATCCAGTTATTCAAAACCTGCATAGTTTCTTCGTCATTCTTCTCTATTGCTAAATCAATGGGCGTTCTTTCATAAGATGTGGTAGAAGATTTCAATTCTTTGTTTGCACCTTTGGTCAATAAATACTGAACCATTTCTGCACGACCCTCCCGGGCGGCAAGGTGAAGAGGGGTGTATTCGCGAACATCGAGTGAATGAACTGAAGCGCCGTTTTCAATGAGAAGTTTTGCCATCGCTAAATGACCCTTTTCCGCTGCATAGTGAAGCGGATAGAAACTCCAACTGTTTGGTTCATTTACATTAACTCCTTGTGCAATTAATCGTTTAGCAGTTTCAAGGTCGTCATTCTTTGATGCCTTATAGATCCCAGTTGTTAAGCAGTTTATGGTTAGCAAAAATAAGATGCTCAGGGTTAGGTTGTATGTTATTCTATTAGTATTCTTTTTTCTCATTTGGTTTAGTCTCACCTGACTAATTCTAATAAATCCATTTAAATGCTGTTAAGGTAAACTCTATTTCAAAGAAGTGGGTTTATTTTTCGGAGGTTAGCGATTGGGGCATTAAAGTCGTTGCGTGTGTAAGTGTAAGGATTTGATTAATCAAGTCCTTACACTTACACACGCGCGCATAATACTTATTTTCCGGAAGCTGCTTCTTTAGTAACGTAAGCTGCGATTTCGTTCTTTTGGATTTGAGTAGTTCCTTCAAAGATACAAAGAATCTTAGCATCGCGCATTAGTTTTTCAACTGGGTATTCTTTGGTGTAACCGTAACCGCCGTATATTTGCACAGCGTCTAACGCACATTTCATCGCACCTTCAGAGGTAAATGCTTTTGCGATAGCGGAATATTTTGCTAGGTTAGGATCGTTTGCGTCAGACATACGAGCAGCACGGTAGGTAATCTCACGACCAACTTCTACTGTGATAGACATGTCGGCTAACATGTGTTGGACTGCTTGGAAAGTTCCAATCTTCTGACCGAATTGTTCTCTTTCTCTTGCGTATTTTGCAGCATAATCAAGAGCTGCCTGACCAACACCAACACCCATTGCTGCCACGTAAGGACGAGAAGCGTTTAATGTGAGTAATGCGTAAACAAATCCCATGTTCTCACGTCCAATTAGATTTTCTGCTGGAACTTCACAGTCTTCGAAAATGATTTGTCTTGTATCGGATGCGCGGATACCGAGTTTGTCCTCTTTCTTTCCTACGATAAGACCTGGAGAGTTACGAGGAACATAAAAACAACTAACACCACGAGTGCCACGATTTTTGTCAGTGTAGGCAAATACAGTGTATGCGTCAGCACTACCACCACCGGTAATCCATTGTTTTGCCCCGTTGATAATATATTTGTCGCCTCTTTTTTCAGCTCTGGTCGTCATACCCGGTACGTCAGAACCAGCGCCTGGTTCAGAAAGACAAAAAGCAATTCCATGGTCACCAGAGATTACAGGCTCGAGCCACTTTTTCTTTTGTGCATCGGTTCCACCTTTCATAATTGGCAATTGTCCAAGACCGGTATAACCAAAACAAAGTGCGATACCTAAGCAACCACGACTCATTTCTTCTGTAATAAGACACTGTTCAACAGAACCATATCCCATTCCACCAAATTCTTCAGGAATAGTAAGACCGTTGATTCCAAGTTCTTTTCTCATTCTGGTAATGAGTTCTTTAGGATGTTCATTCTTTTCGTCGTATTCATGAGCAACTGGTGTAATTTCTTTTCTTGTGAAATCTCTCACTAAATCTCTGATTTGGATTTGATCTTCTGTAAAAGCTTGATACATAATTTTATTCCCTTGTAATTGGTAGTTTTATTATAGTTTATTATTCCACCGACTTTACAGTCAGTGTCATATCCTATTATTTTGGGTTATGATTTTAAATCAAATCTAATATTTCAAATCTTAGACCGATTGGTTCAAAAACGGACTGATTAATGTCAATGTTTATGATGTAAACTTTAATTTTTTAAGATTACCACCGATGGACACGGATGAACACCGATAGGGATGGTTGGTGACTGTGTAAAACCATTGCTACAGAGACACGGAGTCGCAGAGAAATGCGGTTTCTAGGCATTCTGCGCTCGAAAATCTTTGCTTTTACACAGTCTCCTACAGCAAGCATTATGGATAATCCGTTGTCGTATTTTCATTGAGAAATTTCTGTCTAGTTGTCGATACACAATTACTAAATACGAGATCATAACTTTTCGTTCAGTCTTTGATTCCAATCATTTGTTAATCGAAGCCTTATCGAACGGTGATCGAACGCTGAACGAAGGGTGGCAGAAGGTTTACTCTCTTTTTTTCCAAATCTCTTCCGCTTCTTCCCATTCTTGTTTATACTCAGCAGGGATGCCTTTGTCTATGACTCGTTTTATGTCGAGGTCGTCTTCGTTGATTTTTATTTTGATGAACATATCGTGGGTGAAGGATTTGAAGTTTTTTTCTAATTCCTCTCTTTGCATATAGCCGAATGTATCCTTACCGCAATCACCATACTTAATATATAAAAACGTATTTACAGAATCTTTTGAAATTTTTATATTTTGAGCTTTTGTTCCACATTTACTATCTTCTTTATCATTCATGTCAGATAAAAAATGGGATGCAATTCGATCCTTTACTATAAAATAAATAGTTTCTTGACCGTAATAACAGCAGCATTGAAGACAACCATGATTTTTAACTAAAAAAACTTTCCCAAAATCTCTCAATAAAATATTTTCATCCGCATTACCCAGTCTATGAAAGAAACCAGTGAATTTATTTACGTAAAATAATTTTGTAAAATCCATACAATCAGGAGAACCCTTTTCAATTTCCGATACAAACTCGAATTTATTTTTGTTCTCGGAAGCATTCAAATTTTGTTTTTGGTTAATTAAAAATCGAGAAGAGAATTCAGGAGAAATTAAGTATACTTCCCTAAAAAAATTAAAGAAATCTTTTTCTAAATCGTTTTGTAAATCTGGTAGATTCTCTTTTTTATTAGAAAGAAAAACAAATCCAGAAAACAACCATCCAACTTTATTTTCAAAGGAAGTTTTAACCCAATATCCTTTTCTATCTTGGATCGTATAAATAGTTTTATCCGCTTCTATGATTTCACCGACTGTTTGATACGGGGTTGTTACTAGAATTTTAGATTTCATATCCGGTGCTTCTCTTAGGTTTAATCCTAAAGAGGTAGAGACTTTAAAGTAAATATGTTCTTTTAACTCTACTAGGTCATAAGTATTTAAAATTCCTTCTTTATCTTTGAACCTGAAATAATACTTATTATCCTCTATTCTTATAAATTCTACTTCCTCTCCATATGCAATCTTTTGAATTTCTCTATCATCTTTCGATCGAAGAGATACTCCGTCTAATGGAAATACTTTGAAGTAATATTTCTTTGGTTCATTTCCGATTGCATTTGCATGTATGAAAATCGTTTCTCCCTCATACTTAGATTCATAGTATGTTTCATTTTCTTTGATTTTTATTTCTTTTGGGTAATAAGTAATTTGCGCTCCGTAAGGAATATCTTTTTTCTGGATAGAGCAAAACGGTTCTGGCTTATGATCAAGGAAGCATTCGTAAGTATCTGCCCCTTCCATCGAAATTATAAACCCAGTTTTCTTCCCTCTGCAAAACGATAATGAAATAAGGATTAGAAATAATAATAAACGCAAAACTAGTTTCGGATAATGCATAATTGCCTCTCGCAGTAGAATGAGATTGGTAATTAGAAATTGTCAAGGGATTTTTATTAGCATCCGAATACTGTAATTTCGAACCTCGCTTGGCGGTCGTGGCGAAGCGGGTGGAACTTCGAGGTGACAGGGTTAAATCAAATCCTATATCTGTGTTTATCCATTCCACCCTTCGTTCCAAGTATTCGCGATCAGCGCCTTCGCATGGTAATCTTTTAAAAATCATTAAGTATTTGAATTGACATTTCTGTATATTCAAATACTTAATGAATATATGTATTCGGACATGCAAAGACGAGAACTATTTCACTTCGTTTTCCTGGAAAGATTTTTAAAAATAACTGACCCTGGCTTGTATTCGGTAAAAGGCGGAGTAAATCTACGTTTTTTTCTAAAGAGTCCGAGGTATTCAGAAGATATGGACTTAGATATATTTGGTGGTGGAGTAGAAACATTAAAGAAGAATGGGTATAAAATTTTAGAAGATGTTTCGTTTCATAAATATCTTACAGCCTACGGAATCACTGGAGTGGAAATAGGAGATAAGGACAAAGCAAAGCATACTGATACAGTCCAGCGTTTCAAAGTTAATTTGAAAACTATTTCAGGAGTAAAGCTTCCGACGAAAGTAGAATTTTCCAGAAGAAAAAAAGAAAAGCAATTTGTGAAAATGGAAAAAGTGGATTCCGAAATAGCAAAAGTCTATAATAAATTAGGATTTCTCTGCCCGCACTATCCGGCAGATGCAGCAGCATTGCAAAAGATTCAAGCTCTTGCTGGAAGATCAGAAACACAGGCAAGGGATTTATTCGACTTAGATATTTTGCAATCGGAGATTCAATTGAATCAGAGGTTTATTCACAGTAACCTCACATTGGATTTATTGAATACTGCTATAGCAAAAGCGGGAAATATTACATACGAAGATTTCAAAGGACAAGTGTTTGAATACATACTAGAAGAAAAACGAGATTTGTATTCAGGAAAAAAAAGTTGGGAGAGCATGCGCTCTCGAGTATTAGGATTTCTAAATGAATTTACATAAATATAATATACTACAATCCTCACCCATTTTTACTACGCGGGACTACGCAATTCAAACAGGAATTTCCACAAGTGCTGCGGCGAGACTACTCACGCATATTACTCCCCAAAAAAAAGTAATTCGTGTGACTCGCGGCTTATGGACGTATGCCAAAGAAAATGAAATACACCCTTTTTCTATCACTCCCTATCTTTTAGGAAACGAACATGGGTATATATCATTATTAACCGCTCTGCATATACACGGAATTCTTTCACAAATTCCAACTAGAACGCAAGTTGTGACAACGGCTCATTCCAGAACTATAAAAACAAAACTAGGTGTATTTGAATTTTTTCAAATGAAACCGGAGATGATGCTGGAAGGAGTTGTATGGTCGGATACTAAACTTCCCTTTCGAATGGCTACACCCGAGAAGGCGCTTCTGGATGTTTTCTATTTGAGCACAAGAAAAGGAAAACGTTTTTCGTCTCTACCTGAGTTGGATTTAAAAGAATCTGGATTTAAGAAAAAGATATTTTTGAGATTACTAAAAAATCAAAATTTCAGTATTTCCATTAATCAAGCCATACTAAAGAAATTCGAGGCTGTCGATTCTTTAAGCATTTCCCTGTAGAATTGCGATATTCTTGGATTCTATCATAATGAATGTTTTTGGTTTACATAAGTTAGATATTACTTGAGAATAAGTTGTTTTCTTAAATTCTGGTATATGATATGCCACAAAGTAAAGATATTTCCTCCGTTCTAATCATTGGTTCCGGTCCTATCGTCATTGGACAGGCTTGCGAGTTCGATTACTCTGGAACTCAAGCAGCAAAAGCGCTCAAAGAAAAGGGTCTTCGGACAATCTTGGTGAATTCAAATCCCGCCACCATTATGACAGACCCGATGCTTGCAGATGCGACGTATATCGAGCCGCTGACTGTCTCTGTTCTCACAAAAATTATTGAGAAAGAAAAACCGGATGCTGTTCTTCCTACAGTAGGTGGGCAAACCGCTCTTAACCTCGCGATGAGTTTATTTAAAGAAGGAATTCTGGAGCGCTATGGAGTTAAACTCATTGGCGCACAAGCAGAAGCAATTAAAAAAGCAGAAGACAGAGACCTATTTAAAAAAGTTATGCTTTCTATTGGAATGAATGTGCCCAAATCCGGGCTTGCCACTAATATGGAAGAGGCTAGAAAAATTAAAGACCAAGTGGGGATACCACTGATTGTCCGCCCTGCATTCACTCTTGCTGGAACAGGTGGTGGACATTGTCCAAGGGAGGAAGACTTCGAAGAAGTTGCTATGAAAGGTCTAAATGCTTCTCCTATTAGTCAGATTCTAATTGAAGAATCTGTTATCGGTTGGAAAGAATACGAACTCGAAGTAATGCGAGATACAGCGGATAACGTTGTTATTATCTGTTCAATTGAAAACATTGATCCGATGGGAGTGCATACCGGCGACTCTATTACTGTTGCGCCTCAACAAACATTGTCTGATAAAGAATACCAGTCCATGCGAGATATGGCTCTCAAAATTATTCGAGAGATTGGAGTAGAGACGGGTGGGTCTAATATCCAGTTTGCGGTAAATCCAAAAAACGGCGATGTAATTGTAATTGAAATGAATCCGCGGGTTTCCCGTTCTTCCGCACTTGCTTCTAAAGCGACAGGTTTTCCTATTGCTAAGATTGCTGCACTTCTTGCAATCGGTTATACATTAGATGAAATTAAGAACGATATAACACGTGTTACCCCTGCAAGTTTTGAGCCTTCTATTGATTATGTGGTTACTAAAATTCCTCGCTTTGCTTTTGAGAAATTTCCCGGAGCCGATAGCACGCTTGGTGTGCAAATGAAAGCTGTTGGTGAGTCAATGGCAATTGGACGAACCTTCAAAGAAAGTTTTCAAAAAGCACTTCGCTCTTTAGAAAATGACAGACTCGGATTTGGCTCTGATGGGAATTTAAAAGAATTAATTGAACTATACAAAGTTCCTGCTGCCGAGAAAAAAGCCTACATTACCAAAGCAATTAAAATTCCTACAGACAAACGAATCTTCAATCTAAAGTTAGCGTTTAACGCTGGTTTTACCGTAGAAGAAATTGCTACTATCACAGGAATGGAGCCATGGTTCTTGCGACAAATGGAAGATATCCACAGGGTAGAATTTGAATTTATTGAAAAGGGATTTTCAGTTATCCGCAAGATGAAACAGTTTGGATTTTCCAATCGACAACTTGCTTACCTTTCTTCTAAGGATCAAATAGAATCTATTCTTTCTTCCGAGTCTGTAGTTAGTAAAATTAAATCGCAAGTCAATACAATCCTCGTTAGTAAAGAAAAAGAAATAGAAGATTATTTAATCAAAGAAAAAATCTTTCCTGTCTATAAAAGAATTGATACCTGCGCTGGAGAATTCGAGGCATATACCCCTTATTTCTATTCTACTTACGATGCCGAAGACGAATCAAATGTAACCGATGCAAAATCAGTTATGATTCTAGGTGGTGGTCCGAATCGAATTGGGCAGGGTATTGAATTTGATTATTGTTGTTGCCATGCGTCTTATGCTCTGCAAGATATGGGCGTGGAATCTATCATGGTAAATTCTAATCCTGAAACTGTATCTACAGATTATGATACTTCTGATAGACTTTATTTCGAGCCTCTATGCTTAGAGGACGTAATGAATATTTACCGCAATGAGAAACCCGTCGGCGTTATCGTTCAGTTCGGGGGGCAAACACCGCTTAAGCTCGCAAATGAATTAGAAAAGCGTGGTGTTCCAATTCTGGGAACAAGCCCTGATTCTATTGATCGAGCTGAAGATAGAAAGAGATTCGTAGAAGTTTTACAGAAATTAAATTTGAAACAACCTGAAAATGGAATGGCATCAAGAAGAGAAGATGCACGTAAGATTGCAAAAGAAATTTCTTATCCAGTTCTTGTTCGTCCTAGTTATGTACTCGGTGGTCGGGCAATGGCAATTATCAACGATGAGACAGGTCTTGATAAATATATGGATGAGGCAGAGGAAATATCTGAGGAAAGACCAATTCTAATAGATTCCTTTTTGGACAGCGCCGTTGAGGTAGACGTAGATGCGTTATCCGATGGCGTGACTGTATTTATTGCAGGGATCATGGAACATATCGAAGAAGCGGGAGTGCATAGTGGGGATTCGGCTTGTATGCTTCCACCGCAAAACATTTCTGAAAAAATGCTTATCGAAATAAAAGCGGCTACTCGAAAGTTAGCGCTTGAGCTAAAAGTAAAAGGACTGATTAATATTCAGTTTGCAATCAAAGAGGAAACTCTTTATATTCTCGAAGTAAATCCGAGAGCATCCAGAACAGTTCCTTTTGTTTCTAAAGCTATCGGAATTCCAATAGTTAAGTATGCAACGATGATTATGCTTGGAAAAAAACTAAAAGATTTAATTTCTGCAGATGAATTTTCTGTGAAGTTAGTGAATGTGAAAGAGGCTGTTCTTCCTTTCAATAAATTTCCAGGAGTGGATACAATCTTAGGACCAGAAATGAGATCAACCGGTGAGGTAATGGGAATTGCCGCTACTGCTGGGGAAGCTTATTTAAAAGCGCAGATCATGGCTGGTGAAGAGACACCGAAAGGCGGAACGATATTTGTAAGTATCAATGATAAGACTAAGGCGGATTTGCTCCCTTATATTGTTAAGCTTTCCAAGTTAGGATACAACCTAATAGCCACTAAAGGGACTCACAAACTTTTGTCGGATAATGGTGTTATGTCGCTCGTGATTAACAAGCTCCATGAGGGTTTCCCTAATGTTGTAGACTATATCAAAGAGAAGAAGATAAATTTAATTATTAACACCCCTCTGAGTCGAGTTACTCGTGACGATGCATTTGCTATTAGACAAGCAGCTATTAAATATAGAGTTCCTTGTTTAACTACTGCAGAAGCAGCAAGAGCACTTGTGGACGGACTTGTTGAGATGGGTAATAAAGGATTTACGATTCGTTCTTTACAGGAGATTCATAAGAAGTAGTCAATCTGCACCTCGGGCATCTCGATACAAAAAATCCAATCGGAATTGGATTTTTCACTCGATGACCAGATTCCTTAGCGTTGCTAAACTGCAAAGTCCGGTCACTGAGTGAAATTTATTGCATCTTCACGCAATAAATTTTGTATCGAAGTGCCGACTATAAGAGTAATTACGCCTTATGCCTGTTAGCCGCCCACCATTGGACAAGGTTAATAGAAAAAAATAAAACGAAAGAAATTAAAAGGGTAGATAGCGCCAATGCTGTTGCGCCTGCATAATCGTATTGTTCTAGTTTGGTAAGTATAAGCAGAGGTGTGATTTCACTTATCATAGGCATATTCCCGGAGATAAAAACTACAGAGCCATATTCCCCGAGCCCACGGGCAAAAGCTAAAATAAATCCGCTTATTAAAGCAGGTAAGATACTTGGAAAAATAATCTTAATAAAAGTTTGTAACCTATTAGCTCCAAGACTAGCAGCAGCTTCTTCTACTTCTTTATCTAATTCTTCAATGACAGGCTGAACAGATCGAACAATAAATGGAAGACCTATGAATACTAACGCAACAAAAATCCCAGCAGGCTTGTAAGCAATAAAAATTCCGGCAGGTTCTAAGTAGCGTCCAAACCATCCGTTCTTTGAGTAGATAGTAGCGAGTGTTATGCCAGCAACTGCCGTTGGAAGTGCGAATGGTAAATCAATTAATGCGTCGATAATTTTTTTCCCAAAAAAATCATACCTGACTAAAACCCATGCTATGAGAAGACCAAAAAAAGAATTAACTAACGCTGCAAGAAAGGATGCTCCAAAGCTTAGTTTATAGGAGGCAATAACTCTTGGTGCTGTTACTACATCCCAAAATTCTGCAAAACTCAACGCGGATGTTTTTATAAAAAGTCCTGCAATGGGGATAAGAACAATTATGCTAAGATAAAAAATTGTGTATCCAAGCGAAATTCCAAAACCGGGAAGTATACTTTTCTTTTTACCAAACATGTTTACCTTTCTTTTAAATATTCTACTATTGTCAATTCTTGCTGTTTGCAAATTAAATATAAAATTTTATATTGCATAATCCTGTGATTCATCAAAGAACACTCTTGTTTCTTTTGGGCTTACAAAAACTTGATCACCTTTCTTAATTCCGAGTTCTTTGTAACGCATGGTTGGGATTTCTACCAGAATGGGTTGTTTAAATTCATCTAACAATTCAACTCTTACATGCGAGCCTGCGGGGCTAATATGCTCTATAACCGCACTTGAAATTGTGTCAGCCTGCTTCGTGCGATGAATATCAAAGTGATAAGGGCGAATATAAATAAAAGCTTTGTTATCCTCAGATTTTGCCGAACCCGCATGTTCTATTTGCTTGTCGCCTAAGAACAATTTGCCGTTCTCGACTCTTCCGTGAAATAGATTTACATTTCCAATGAAATTATAAACAAACGGCGTCGCAGGATTTGTATACACCTCTTCTGGAGTTCCTACTTGTTCTATTTTCCCCTGGTTCATTACAACAACTCTATCTGCTACTTCTAATGCTTCTTCTTGGTCATGTGTTACAAATACACTCGTTACATGAATTTCGTCGTGAAGTCTTCTCAGCCATCTTCGGAGTTCTTTTCTTACTTGAGCGTCTAACGCACCAAATGGCTCATCCAAAAGAAGAACCTGTGGCTCAACAGCTAACGCTCTTGCAAGTGCAACTCTCTGTCTTTGTCCACCAGAAAGTTGCGATGGGTATCTATCGTGAAGTAGTTCTAATTTTACCAGTTTTAAAAGACTCTCTACCCTATCTTTAATTTCTGATTTAGAAGGACGAAATTTTCTTGGTCGCACTTTAAGACCGAACGCGACATTTTCAAATACTGTCATATGTTTAAATAGCGCATAATGTTGAAAAACAAATCCGACTTTTCTTTCGCTGATATGTTTGTCAACTGCGTCTTGACCTGAAAATAAAATAGAGCCGGAGTCAGGGTGCTCTAGACCAGATATTATACGGAGTAATGTCGTTTTGCCGCAACCGGAAGGACCTAAAAGGGCAACAAGTTCTCCAGCTTCGATTTTTAAATCTAATCCTTTGATTGCATGAAACTTTCCAAAATGCTTATTGATATTTTGAATTTCTATACTCATGGTTTGCCACCTTTATGACTGAAGTAATTTACGATTTCTTTTACGATTAGAGTTGCGATAGCGGCTAATGTTAAAATGGATGCTACGGCAAAAGCTCCAACATAATTGTATTCATTATAGAGAATTTCTATGTGTAAGGGGATTGTGTTTGTTAGCCCCCGTATATGTCCTGATACTACAGATACAGCACCAAATTCTCCCATTGCTCTTGCGTTACACAAAATAACTCCGTATAAAATACCCCATTTGATATTGGGCAGTGTTACTTTCCAGAAGGTTTGCCAACCGCTTGCCCCAAGTATAATAGCAGCTTCCTCTTCTTCTGAACCAAGTGATTGCATAATAGGGATTAGCTCGCGCGCGATAAATGGAAATGTTACGAATATAGTTACTAATACAATTCCAGGAGTTGCAAATATAACTTTAATGTCGTGGCTGTATAAATACTCACCGAAGTAACCTTGCGTTCCAAAAATTAGAACGTAAATCATACCGGATATAATCGGGGAAACCGAAAATGGAATATCGATTAAGCTAATTAGTAGACTTCTTCCAGTAAATTCAAATCGTGCAATTGCCCAGGAAGCAGCTACTCCAAATATAAGATTCAAAGGAACAGTAAAAATAACAGCAATAAATGTAAGCTGCATCGCAGATACGGCAATTGGGTCTGTTATGCTTGCGATATATATCTCGTATCCTCTTTCAAACGCATAAATAAAAATAGAGAAGAGTGGAACAATCAGTACGATCACTATGAAAAGCAGAGCAATGAATGTTAGAATAAATTTTACAAGAAAAGATTCAGAGGTATTCAAATTCTTTTTCTCAAACATCCATACCATATCCAATATATTAAACTTTTTGTCAAATATATTACTCGCTTTGTGCGTGATGCAAGAAAGGTTGTTACTTAAATACGGAAATTAGAGTGTTTTCTCAGTATTTATGGCAGCAAAACTCGACTGCTTCCATTAGCTCTGTCGGATTCCATGGTTTTGATAGAACAGTGTAAGTTCCTGCTTCTTTTTTCACTCTCTCTATTGCTTTTTCATCTGCATGACCAGTGATTAAGATGGACTTTATCCCAGGATATTTTTTATGAACCATAATTAAAAATTCATCTCCTTTAATTCCCGGCATAAGCCAATCAGAAAGAATCAAAATTAAATTTACACCGTTACCTACTAGTTCCTCAATAATCTCTAGAGCTTCATCTGCGTTCATGGCAGTTTCGTAACTAAATTTGTTCCCTAATTTTTTTTTCAATTCCTGCTTTAATGAAATTAAAATAATAGGCTCATCATCCACGCAAAGAATCGCATTTTGACTAATTGCTACACTTTCCATTTTATTAACTCCTATGAAACGGCTTCGGCAGATTTTAGCCATACGCTAAACTTGGTTCTTCCGGGAATGCTTTCGAATTCGATTCGTCCCTGCATTTTTTCTATAATTTTCTTTGAAATATCTAGACCTAAACCAATTCCTTCTCCATGTTTTTTGGTAGTGAAAAAAGGTTCAAAAATTCTGTTACGTATTTCTTCGGAGATGCCTGCACCAGAATCAATGAAGGAAGTAACGATCCATGAGTCCTGTTTTATAATTTCAATTTCTATCTTTCCCTTGAAATTCATAGATTGTAAACCATTATTTAATAAATTAATCCAAACCTGGTTCAGTTTATTTCCGTTTCCAAGACATTTTTCATTCGTCTGATAATTTTTTATTATCTCTACGCCATATTTAATTTTTCCATGATAGAGTGTGAGAATTGTTTCGATTTCAGAAATTATATCTACTGGAGAAATTTCGTCTTTTTCATTGCTGGTTCCATCTGGATTCAGATAGTTTTTTAATGCGTTGACTACGTGAGATGCTTTTCCTGTTGCAATGGAGATAATACTGCTTAGCTTTACGATAGTTGAAAAGAAGGATACGATTGAAAGAATTTCTGTTCTCTTATTCGTATTAAGTATATCAATTAAATTATCGCCTAATTGATATATACCGTTATCCATAATTAATGTGGCTAAATCATCATAGTCCTCAAATCCAGCTTTTTTCAAGGTTTGGACTAATTCTTTTTTTATACTTCTATTGGGAATATTTTCTGATTTAGCAGAATCCTTTAAGCTTTCTTTTAAAATGAATTTGAATTTTTTAATATCTTCTTTTTCTAAACTGGCAAGCAAGTCCGGGATTTGATCTATTTCATCCTCAATTAGATTTAAAACTGCCCTGTTAGAAGATACAATTGCGCCTAACGGTGTATTTAATTCATGCGTCATACTTGCGGCTAACTGACCTAACGCAGCTAACTTTTCTGTTTGAAGGAGCTGGTCTTGTGCACCTTTTAATTCTGTCATTATTTTTCTTAAATTTTCTACTGCATCTAATAAATCTAAATTAGATTTTCTTAATTCTTCTGTTCTTTCTTCTACTTTTTTTTCTAGATCAGAATTTAATTCTTTTATTGTTTCCTCAGCTTCTTTTTTTGCTGTAACATCCCTTGCTACCCCTACAATTCTTTCTATTACATTATTTTTATCTTTGATTGGAAAGCCTGTATCGTGAATCCATCGAATCGTTCCATCAGGTCTTTTAATTCTATATTCTTTATCGTATATCCCCCCATTTATTTGTTCTCTAAATTCATGAAGAACACTATCCCTGTCCTCTTCATGAATCGCATTTGACCAGGAAGTAGGATCTAGATAAAGGTTTACAGTGCTTCGCCCCCAAATTTTTTCATATGCAGGGCTAATATAGATTAGCTTTTCGTTGAGTGGAGTTGTAATCCAAAATACTTCTTGTATAGTTTCTGCTAATTGGCGAAACCTTTCTTCACTTGCCTTGGTTCGATAGAAAGATTCTTCTAATTGTTTTGCCATGTTGTTAAAAGATGCGGCTAAAGCTCCTAACTCTTCTAATTTGCTATAAGGAACTCTCTGGCTCAAATCCCCCAGGGCTATGGCTTGCGTTGCATGAGATATACGGCGAATAGGCGTTGCTACAATGCCTGCAAGGACAGCTGCTATCAAGAGCGAAACCATTAAGGAAATAGCTGATACCATAGCTGATTTGCTATTACCCTCTCGAACTCCCGCCAGGTAATAAGAAGCTGGCATCGAAGTCACGACAATCCAGTCTATTTTTTTGCTGTTATCTTCATAGGGTGTTGCCTGCGTAAACCATGTTTCTCTCGATAAAGGCTTTGCAGTAATAACAGCAAATTGGAATTGAGCAATGCTCTTAAGTTTTTCAGGACTCTCGTAAAATTTATTCAAATGATTAATTGCATTTTTAAAAACCAAATCATTATTAGTCGCTACTGATGGGTCATCTTCATTGTTATTTCCTTCCAAAGAGGATGCGATTATCTTTGCATTGCGATTAATTACAAATGCCTTTCCGTGTTTTGCGATACTCGCTTTCTTCAAAAGACGGTTAATGTAAATAAGCCGCTCCTGTTCGTTTAGTGTCTCTGATTTTTCCAGGTAATCATCTAGCTGTAAATTAATATTCTCGGAAATTTCTTGGTGCAAACGACTAGCAAGTTTATTAGCATTAACCTCTGCACTACTCAGAGTCATATAAGCAGTAGTTCCTACCATTACAAGCACAATTGCAATCATGGGGGTAACAAGAAATATCCGGATCGGAATAGATTGGTCGTTTGAATGTAAGTTAATTCTTTCTTTTCTATCTGTATTTTCTTTAAAGCTTATAAACATTTCTCGCACATGCCCGGGAATTTCTGCCCAAAAAAAATTATATTTTCTGGCTAATGGTAATCCAGCTAACATAGCGAATGGTGCAATTATCCAGGTGATAGATGTTGTAAAAAATAAGGCAGGAGTAATATTGCGATAGGAAATCATTGGAGTGAATTTATCCGAACATATATAGCCCCAGAGCTCTGGTTCAATACTCATGAAAATCAAAACAAAAATAAAATACCAACCCCAAGTTCGTAGTTTACGAAAATCTGGATCGCGTCCTATCAATTGATAGGCTACCCAGAAACAAGCGGGGTTAATAAAATAACCCACTATCCAGTCTAACAAGAAGTTAGGCGGAACTCCTTCCATCAAATCGGAGAGTCCATACGCAAATGGCACTGCGAGAAGAGCGGGGTAACCAAATAAAACAATGCATAGAAATACACTGAGATCTTTGAGTGATTCGAATGTCTGAGCACCCGGCACAAGCACAATGAAAGATCCAATATAGCCTGTAATAAAGATAAGAGAAAAAGTAAGTGGAATACTGAGTAATGCTTGTAAGTCCCAAGTTTGTTTTTCTCTGCCTAAGCCCCATTTTCCCTTTGGTCTAAGGGTAAGACCTCCGAATGATAGGAACATTAAAACTAATCCAACGATATAACCGAAACTTCCCCAGACTTCAAGAAGTGGAAGCGGTAGAGAGAGGAAGATAGATTCAAACCATTCGATTATCGGTGCCATGTTGATTTTACTCTTATTTTATATTAATCAATGTCAATGCAAAAAAAGAAGGAGAGAAACTCTTTATTACACGCCTAGATTATTTCTGGTATCATTGACTAATTTTTGTTTGGTGAAACAATGGCAGAGTATTTTAGAAAAATAAATCTCTCAAATAGTAGGTAAGTTCATGAACAATCAAATAAAATTTTTTTGTATATATGTAATTTTTATAGCAATACAAACACTAAGTGCAAAGGATTCAATTCTAAATGTGTCCTATGATCCAACAAGGGAATTTTATCGGGGCTATAATGAATTATTCGCAAAGCATTGGAAAAATAAATCAGGAAAAGAAATTGAAATAAACCAATCGCATGGCGGTTCCGGTAAACAAGCAAGGTCAGTCATTGATGGACTCGAAGCTGATGTAGTTACATTAGCATTAGCCTATGATATAGATTCCATTTCCGAAAAATCAAAACGACTTCCTGCTGGTTGGCAAAAGCGGCTAACACATAATAGCTCTCCATATACATCGACTATTGTATTTTTAGTTCGTAAGGGAAATCCAAAAAAAATCAAAGATTGGAATGATCTCGTTAAACCAGGTGTGGAGATAATAACGCCTAACCCCAAAACGAGTGGCGGGGCAAGATGGAATTATATGGCAGCATGGGGTTACGCATTAAAAACCAATAAAAATGAAGAGTCAAAAGCCAAAGAGTTCGTAACCGCTCTATTTAAAAATGTAAAAATCTTAGACTCAGGTGCAAGAGGGGCTACTACCACTTTTGTGAATCGCAAAATGGGGGATGTATTAATTGCCTGGGAAAATGAGGCTTACCTTTCTTTAAAAGAAGCAGACCCAAAAGACCCGGTAGAAATTATTGTTCCTTCTATGAGTATTTATGCAGAGCCCCCTGTCGCTCTGATTGATGTAAATGTGGATAAACATAAAACAAGAGAAATTTCTGAGGAATATTTGAAATATCTTTATTCTCTCGAAGCACAAGAGCTGGCGGCGAAAAATTTCTATCGACCAACTGTTGATTCTGTATTAAAAAAATATAAATCTACATTTAAAGATGTGAAACTTTTTACAATAGATGATATTGCTGGTGGATGGAAGAAGGCACAGGAAAAACACTTTAGTGATAAGGCTGTTTTCGATCAGATCTATTCCAATAAATAAAAAATTCTTGCAATCAGTATTAATTGAATACGATGACTGCTATGAAACTATTTGTCATCGTATTTCTTTTTACATTTTCCATTTACGCTGAACTTTCAAAAGCCGAAAAAGACAATCTCACAAAGACCGCAGAATGGCTTGCAGCATTTGATATAAAATATTCTAAAGCCTGGACACCACCCGATAGCAATAAGCCAGTGAAGCTAGATTGCTCTGGCACAGTTCAATATCTATATAGCAAAGCACTTAGTAAAATCATGCCACGCGATTCCTATTCTCAATTCATTTTTTTTCGCGATAAAGGGTGGTTATTCGATCCTCCTAAACTTGCGGATAACAAGGTTAATACGGAGGAGCTAAAAAAGCAATTACAGTTTGGAGATTTACTTTATTGGCAAAATTCCTATAACGTTCCATTGGATAGGGAGCCACCCGTTAGCCACGTGATGATTTATATGGGAATGGATGAAACGGGCGTTATGCGCGCAGCCGGC
>JANMOF010000479.1:0-24891 GCA_031368925.1 Leptospiraceae bacterium | reverse complement strand
GTATAATTTCCTAAACTAGGAACCTCTGCATCGAAGTATCCTTCTGCGTCTGTTTGTGCAGGTATTTTAGAAGTAGGGGTTACGATGACGACGGTTAATCCTGCTTCGCCTTGATTCTTAACTCTACTAAAAAGTCTTCCGCGAAATGCAACTGCTGAGATTTCGGAAACGAGAAAAAATAGAATTAGTAAAAATAGAAACCCGCTTTGTTTGTAAGTTAATAAATATTTCATATAATTACTTTATCTGCCTCTTAGCTAAATCATTGTTAAAATTGAGATACCAGGGAATATCCGCAACTTTTTTCGGGTAGTATATGCCGAGGCAAATCACAGGATACCCCGCAAATGGACAACTGGTTCTTGTAATTGCGACACTGCATAGATTTAGATTTCGACTATCTTGGTCTGTGAATACTAAAAGGGGAGGTTGTGGTGGTCCTGCTTGTTTGCATTCTCTAGCTTTAAAATCCGCCGCAGCGTTGATTTGTGATTGCGCGTCCCAAGCGGGAACTGGTTTTTCATTGCAATTAATTAAAAAGGTTAGAATAAAAATAATAAGAATCTGTTTCAATTTGTAAATTCCTCCCTTTTACTTTGCTGAGCCTTTCTTCGAAGGCAGTGGCTTTTTACTATTAGCCGGATCTTCGAATAAAGGCACCTGTGAGTCATTTTTTAAAGATATAATGTCGCCTCGAACTTTGGTGACAGAAACCGTTCCGAGCGGATAAAAATAATGAGTCTCGTGCCATAGAGTCATATTCACCATGGAATCCCCACCTTCTACTTTTTGGACTGCCTGGCTAAGCGCATACTCCATATTAAGCGGATTGGTCATAGGAATTAAACCAAATAGAAAAAATGTAGAAGTCTCTCCAGTTTCTGTTCCGAGAACTTTATAGCCCTCGGAGCGAATGATGGTAGCCGAAGGAGTTATATGAATGTTATCCGCTCTTCTATTCAAATTGGTCGGGTACGATACTACCATGATGCAATTTAAGAACAGAAATGGCACAATTATGTTAGCGAGTTTTCTTAGCATTTATTTCTTGTGCGGGTTCTTCTGTGAACTTAACCGCTTCTGCATTTATACCGAGTCTATTTCTAGTTAAGAATAAAAAAATAGTTCTGTCTTGCCAGTAACGAATGTTGATTAATGCATCAGCTTCCTTCGAACGAATCATTTCATCCATCATTTCATTTATAGGAGGAGTGCTAAAGGCAACTGCGAGTATGGCTACGTCGAGTGTAAACCAAGAATTTTTGGCTTCTACGGGACCTATTACTTTATATTTTTTATTTGCAATCGGAATATTGCTCGTGGAAATTCCAGCACTAGAGGAGGCACAGCTAATTAGGGCTGCGCATAATATGATGTATATAATTTTCTTCATTTGATTACCCGCTAAATTTTGTTTTTATTTGTTCTATTTTTCCATTTTTCAAGTAGTTCGAGTGAAACTTCTTTGTCCAAATTGATCCACTGGATAATACCTGATAGCTTTTCTACTGAATTACCTTTTTTTTTCAAGTTCTCAATCCCTTCATTTACTACTTCTTTTAAATAATCGTACCCACTAATTTTTCGAAGTATAGATTGTTCTACTGCCCTGTCAGAAAACATGAAATAAGATTTCCTGTCGCCTTGCACATGAATTTCTTCCACACCTGCGTTTAACAAAAGCATTTTTAAATTTGTAGAAATGCTACTTCGGCTAACACCCAGAATTCTCTGAAGGTCTTCCTGAGAAATGCCTGTTTCAGTTATAAGCATTAGACCTACAATCTGCCCGCCGATTCTAGAAATTCCGAAACTTTCGTAGTATTTCCCCATCTTGTTTACAAAACTCATCATCTGGGGGTCTATTAGCAATTTCCCGCTTTTCGGACTGTTTTTTTTCTTAGCTTTCATACAGAGTTTTTTACAAAAATAAACTTTCTGTAATTTCAGTCAAGACTGAAATTACAGAAAACTGTGAAAAATATATTTTTTATTCTCTCCATTTTCTTGCTGTAACACAATTGAGATTTAGTTTGCGAAGTATGCTCAAGATTCTATATTTGAAACGCCGATGATTATAAGCATGAAATACTTATTTTTATTTTTATTCACTCTTTCTATTTATGGACAAAGTCCAGCTAAATCTGTAACTGTTACAACTTCTAATGCCAAGCCAGTAGAGACTAAGCCAGAAAGAGAAAGAGAAAAAGAGAAAGAGATTAAGCCAACAAATTCTTTAGATGATGAAGAACTGGATAAAGTTTTTTATACCTATTATTATCTGAACTTACCTAAGCATCTACAAAAAGAGGATAAGGACAAAAAAAAGCTTAATGAAAATCTAATTCGAGTTTTCAAAAAGGAAATTGCCAAAAGAGATCGCTCTGTCTCAAAAGAGACTCTTGAAGGAATTTCTCCTGCAACCATAAAGTTCAAAAGAGTTTTAGAAGATAGCAAGTGGATGAAGAAAATTAAGGGTGAGTTAAAGTATATTCATTTTACTGAATATATGTACATCGTAAGGTATAAGACTTATCTGACTTTGATTATTTTTCAGCTTGATCCAGAACTCCATCTGCAAAGTCCTTCTCAAGTAGAATTTATAAACGTAAAAGAAACAGAGCCTCAAGGGTTAGAGTAGGGTTACAGCTCTTTCAATGTCATTAAGTTAACAAAAAGAAAAAAGAATTAACCGCGAAGGGCACGAAGAACGCAAAGCGATGCACTGAGCTTGTCGAATGTGAAAAGAAAGAGATTCTTGATAAAATCCTTCGTGAGCTTCGTGGTAAAAAAAATTCTTATCTTAATGACACTGACAGATATTTAAGCAAAATCTCTCTTGAAGACAACTAAGACTACTCCGCCAAATCCAATTAGAATCGAAAATCCAATTCCAAAAAATGCAATTTTCTCTAAATAATTATAATTGGGTAAAATTTGTTTATTCCCGTCAATGCGGGAGAGGATTCTTTCTTTGCCGGCGAGATAAAATTTTTTTTGGCGGGTAATAACTGTATTTCCTACTCTAAGGCGTAAATGAGATTTATCATCCACGAATTCAGTAATTTCATGTAATTTTCCAAATTCATCTGTAACGAGGTAAGTGTAGATATGCCGCTTACGATTTTCACTGACAACTAGGTGGTAGCCGGTAAGCGTTGAGAAAGATTTTTCTCCTTCTGATTCTAATACTCTGTATGCATTCAGGAGCTCCTGATCTCTTTGTTGAATTAGAGATAGGAAGCATCCAAATACAAGTAATGTAAAGAGACTAACTAGAAAGAAAACTTTGTATAGTGGCGTATACAAGTCCGGTTCGGATTTTTGCATACCAAGTTTTTCTTTCAAATCTAAAGCCTAGACTTTACTCTTCTTCTCTAAAATGTCCAAAATCTTAGCAGCCGCATCGGGGATAACAGTGCCTGGTCCAAAAATCGCAGCTACCCCATGTTGGTAAAGAAAATCATAATCTTGAGCAGGAATTACTCCACCGGCTATTATCAATATGTCGCTAGCATTTTCTTTCTTCAAAATTTCCACAAGCTCTGGGATTAATGTTTTATGTCCGGCAGCTTGTGAGGATACTCCTATGATATGCACATCATTTTCGATTGCTTGTTTTGCAACTTCTGCTGGTGTTTGGAATAGGGGAGCTACGTCAATGTCAAATCCCATATCCGCGAAGGAAGTCGAGATTACTTTCGCTCCTCTGTCATGTCCGTCTTGTCCCATCTTTGCAACAAGCATTCTTGGTCTTCTGCCTTCTTTCTTTGCAAATTCTTCGACTCGTTTAATTACAGCTTGGAATTTATCATTGTCCTGATTTAGGCTTGAGTAGACTCCGCTAATTGTGCGGATAACGGCTTGATGCCGCCCGAATACTTTTTCCATTGCGTAAGAAATTTCACCTAGTGTAGCTCGTTTACGTGCTGCTTCAACTGCGAGTTCAAGTAGATTACCTTTTCCTGATTGACTTGCTTCTGTAATGGCGTTTAATGCTGCGTTAACCGCTGCCGTATCTCGTTTAGATTTGATTTCGTTTAGTCTAGCGATTTGACTTTCTCGAACTGCTGTATTGTCAATATCAAGAATATCCATCTTGTCTTCTGTTTTGAGTTTGAATTTATTTACTCCAACGATGACATCCAGTCCTTGATCTATTAGTGCCTGACGTCTTGCGGCAGACTCTTCAATTTTCATTTTTGGAAGACCAGCTTCTACTGCACTTGCCATTCCGCCGTGAGCTTGCACTTCATCGAAAAGTTTTTTTGCTTCAGTGATAATGGAGTGAGTGAGTGATTCAATGTAATAAGAGCCTCCTAGTGGATCAATGACTCTTGGTATATGAGTTTCATTTTGGATGATTAACTGGGTGTTACGCGCAATACGCGCTGAGAACTCAGTTGGAAGTGCAACTGCTTCATCGAGTGCGTTAGTGTGTAGGCTCTGAGTTCCACCGAGAACTGCCGCCATTGCTTCGATGGTAGTGCGGATAACGTTGTTGTATGGATCTTGTTCAGTCAAACTCCAACCGGATGTTTGACAATGAGTTCTAAGTGCGGCACTCATTGGCTTCTTTGGATTGAATGGTTTGATTAATTCAGCCCAGAAAAATCTGGCAGCACGAAGTTTTGCAATTTCCATAAAAAAGTTCATCCCAATTCCAAAGAAGAAGGAGAGGCGTGGCGCAAAATCATCAATAGCCAGTCCTTTATCAAGAGCGGTTTTTACATACTCCATTCCATCTGCAAGTGTATAAGCAAGTTCTTGAACCGCATTTCCACCCGCTTCTTGAATATGGTATCCACTGATAGAAATAGAATTAAACCTTGGCATATTTTTGGAAGTGTATTCGATGATGTCGCCAATGATTTTCATGGAAGGTTTTGGTGGGTAAATGTAAGTATTGCGCACCATAAATTCTTTTAGAATATCGTTTTGAATGGTTCCTGAAAGTTCAGAGACCTTTGCTCCTTGTTCTTCGCCAGCAACGATGAACATCGCAAGAATCGGAATTACAGCACCGTTCATGGTCATGGACACCGACATGTCCTTGAGAGGAATTTGATCGAATAGAATTTTCATATCTTCTACTGAATCAATGGCTACTCCTGCTTTGCCCACATCGCCAGTTACTCTCTCATGATCGGAGTCATAACCTCTGTGCGTTGCTAAGTCAAACGCTACGGATAATCCCTTTTGTCCGCCTGCTAAATTTTTTCTATAGAATGCGTTAGACGCCTCTGCTGTAGAAAATCCTGCGTATTGTCTGACTGTCCAGGGTTGGTGCGAATACATCGTTGCACGTGGACCGCGGATAAAGGGAAATATCCCCGGAAGCGTATTTGTGTTTCCTAAATTTTCTAAGTCTTCATATGTATAAAGAGGCTTTATGATAATGCCCTCAGGGGAATTCCAATTCAGTGAAGAAACCTCTTTTCCTTTTAAGTCAGCATCTCTTGCGACTTTTTCCCACTCGTTTAAATTTGCTTTATCCATAGATTACTCCTTTACTAATTCAATTTCTTCCATGTGGTCTGGATAATCTCCTACACCGCGTGCGAATGTAAATAAAGCCGGAGCTAATACAAGGCGTCTCCCTGAGCTTGTTACTCCTTCCCAGGATCCAGTCGAAAGTCTATTTAATACACCGAAAGGTAGAGTAATAAGGAAAATTCCTGTTCCAACGGCTAATCCTGCTAAGCCGATAGGTCGAACTAATAATTCTGAAATCATCTCTCCACTACTTGGCACTTCTTTTGCCAAAAGAGAAACGTTGAGAAGTAAACTGATTGTAATTGTTGCTAGAATTTTTTTCCTCATTTAGGAACTCCTGCTTTTTTATTTTTATAATATTCTGGTAAAGATATAAGGACGGAACCAATTAGAAGTATAATAATAACTGCTAGGGAAACTCTAATATCTATATGAATTTTCTCTACTTTCATTAATTCGCCGTAAAGTGGTAGAAGCATTTTAAATCCAACGAAAGCAAGAATTATCGCTACACCGTGTTTTAAATATACGAATAAATCCATTATACCGCTAATCATAAAATATAAAGAACGAAGTCCCAGAATTGCAAATATATTAGAAGTATAAACTATGAATGGATCTTGTGTTATGGAAAATACTGCCGGGATAGAATCCAGTGCGAACATCACATCACTGGATTCTATCATTACTAATACTACGAAAAGGGGAGTCGCCACTCTACGTCCATTTTCTATGATAAAAAATTTTCCTTCCACAGAACGAGTAGATAGAGGAACGAGTTTTTTTAAGGCTCTAAATACAAAGTGCTCTTCAGGAATAAAAATTTCACTTTCGTCTTCTTTGTGAACGAACATCTTTACTGCTGTATACAAAAGAAATACACCAAATACATAGAGAATCCAAGTAAATTGAGTAACTAACGTAGCACCGGCTAAAATCATAATAGCTCTAAGGATTACGGCTCCTATGATTCCCCATTTTAATACGTCCGGCTGCTCTCTCGGACCAACTTTAAATTTTTGAAAAATCATTATGAAAACAAATAGATTGTCTATGGAAAGGGACTTCTCCAGTAAATAACCAGCAATATACTCCATCGTCTTTGTTGAACTTTGGTTTTGGTTACTCGGATCTGTGTCATATAGATAAATAGCTCCTGCAAATAAAAAAGAAACCGAAATCCAAATTAACGTCCAAATTCCTGCTCGTTTGATAGTCATCGTGTGATTGGGACTTTTGCTCATCAGTCCCAAGTCAATGACTAGCATAACAATTATAATAATGTTAAATAAAATGAATAAAACTAATTCATGATTGATATTCTCGAGATTCATACTACCTCTCTCTTTTCCAAATTAAATCTGAGTGAAGCTTTTTACAATAAGAAATTCTTTACCGTTCTTCCTTTGAGAATACGACCCAGATGCAAGTGAATAAAGCGTAAAGAGTAAGCATACCAATCATACCCTCTGCTTGTATTCGCTCCGGCGGATCGTAGGTGAGGTGAATGGCTAAAAGACAGGAGAGGATAAAGGAACCATTTAGAAGGATAAATTTCTCGCGTTTGTTTGGCTTATCTTGTATAATTTTGGCGGTGAGTTTTGCACTCCCAAGGCAAACAATGAATATGCCGACGAGAAATACGATAAAATTTCCCCAGATAAAAGAACTTGAATTCATACTAGGAGTAAAAATGCCCTCTGTTTGGATTTGCAAGAAAAAAAGTGAACTCCTATGTAAAAAGATTTCCAGAAAAAATCTTTGTTTTTAGGTAAGAAAAAAAAGTTTATGTATAAATTAATACTACTCAGTATCTTGATTTCGTTTTCTATTTATTCCGGCGAAGTTAAAGTTTTAACTTGGAACATTCAAAATATTGGCTCTTGTAAAATGCTAGGAGAGAGTTGTTCATCTCGCAGAAAAGAAGAAATGTCCGAGATGATTCAAATAGAAATAAGTCGTATTTTAAAAGGTTACGATATAATTTTTATTCAAGAGCTTTCTACTTCATCGAGTGTTTCGAAAGATGATATAAATGCATTTGTAAATTCTTTACAAGCAGGTTATAAATGGAAAGTTTCTAAAAATGTAGGAACTACTTCTGGTAATTCGGAACGATTTCTTGTATTGTATAATCCTACAAAACTAACCTTTGAAAGCGAAACTTATATTGAAGAGGATTGTATCAGTAGAAGTCCTTACATAATTAAGTTCAAAGAAACTCCTATCTATTTTGCAACCACTCACATTAAGGCAAAAAAAAAGGCAATTATTCCTGAGTTATCCTGCATAGAATCGGGGCTAATTGGCGTATTCCCTAAATGGGTTCTGCTTGGAGACATGAATGCAGATTGTAATTATTTCCCAAAATACAGAGGGGCGATTGGGCGCACAGTATTTAAAGATGCTAAATGGTATGTAAATAGGGGCATGAACACGACTGTTGCGAAAACAAGTTGTGCTTATGATAGAATTATCTCGGATAAAACAACTATCGGTCGTGATGTCAATGTAGTTCGCCCCATCTCGACTAATCCTGATTTGCCAGAGAAGAAGGTAAGTGACCATTATCCTGTAGAAATTGTTTTTGAATATTGAGGCTACTATAAGTAAAGGGAATAACTGATTACCATACGAAGGCGCTCAATGTCATTAAGATAAGGATTTTTTTCACCACGAAGGGCACGAAGTTCACGAAGGAGTTTATCAAAACTAATCTTTTCTTCGCGTTCTTCGTGCCCTTCGTGGTGAATCCTTCTTCTCTCTCTTAACTTAATGACATTTTGCGAAGGGCGGAATGACACCGATAAAAGAACGACAAAAAATGATATGGATTCAAAAGATAATCGCATCTTTTATCGGTGGTAATTTTTTAACATTTTTTAAAACGAATAAAAATTTCTTTGACAATTCTAATGAAATGATTTCTTTTCATTATCATGGAAAAGTTCGAAGACTCATTCAAATTCAAATCGTGGCGAGATGTTCTACTTAAGCACAATATCAAAATTAATTCAATTAAAGAATTACATACTGTTAATAAAGGCAATGGCGAAATGCTTTTTACTCTTGTTCACATTGACGCTGTTGATCCTGACAACCATAAGCTTTTGCCTGTCGTTTTAATCCGCGGACATTTTGTATCCGTTGTGACTTGTCTTGTCGAAAAAGAAACCGGTAATAAATACTTTCTCTTAGTCAAGCAAAGACGTGTGGCTAATGGTGATATATTCTACGAGCATCCCGCCGGTATGTGTGATAGTGAGCCTGATCCATGGAAAGTTGCCATCAAAGAAGTAGGGGAAGAGACCGGCTTACAAATAACAAGAGATAATCTTCGTATGCTTCATCCGGAGCCTCTTTATAGTTCCGCTGGTCTACTTGATGAAGCGGGATATTTCTTTGCCTGCGATATTCCTCTTTCTAGGGAAGAAATTGATACCTATCGAAATAAATCCGCTGGTGCCATAGATGAAAATGAAGTAATCATTACACATGTTTGCACTTTAGCGGAGGTATTCAATCTTATCCGCAACACCAATGGACTTCTTGCTACACATTTGTATTTGCAGGATGTGAAAGGGAGTTTGTAATATATTATTTGGTTTCTGTCTTATCGACAATTTCGCACTCAGGTATTTCTTCCTGCCATACTCTTTTTGCTTTCCGGCTACCAATGATATGCCCCTGTGCCGCACTTACTATGCTACCAGTAGAACTAGAAACAACTCCGCCTACATATGTCCCGTAGGCAGGATACAATTGCCTATACGATTCCACTTCTGTATTCCTGTCGCATTTATGTCGAAAGTAGCGAATTGCATCATCCGAAGCTCTCGCTTCTTGATACAGAGCACCGACGATGGGAATAATTCGAAAAAGCGAATATAAGGATTTATGGTCTCTCATTGAAAAGTCTTTAGCATGTCCTCCTTCATGAATTGCCGCTGGTATAAGATCCGAGTAAATGTGAATTGTATTTGTATACTGATCATAATGATCCCCACCAAACGTACCGGCAAAAAGTCTTTCTGGAAGTATTACATTTATTACCCAAAATAAGATTCCAAATGAATACTTAAGCCATGGACTCATACTTTTGTTTTTCCATAATCGATATAAATCATTTCCAGGACTATATTGGTTGTATCGAACTTTCACATCCTTCAATCCATTTTCTTTTATATACAATTCCAAATAATCTTTTGTTTCTTTGGATATATTATGATTTACCGCTTTAAAATTTAATATTATGATTTTAGCAAAAATTGAAAAAGTAAAATGACCTATATAATCACTTATTTTTCCTAGCCAGCATCCGCCTTTTAATTTCCATTCAGAACACCCGGATTCAAATTGCGGATCATCCGGGGTAAACTCATCCTCGGCATTAATCGTATGAAATGGCATACCGTTTGTATATTTCTTTTCTGTAGAATAACACTGAGTAAACGTAATTAAAAATAGTAAGAATGTAAGATAAGAAAAATATCGCTTCATTATTTTGTAACTCCTTTCGAATTAATTTTTTGAAGTTCATTAAAATAGCTCATAATTGCAATTCGCCCTAGTTGATTCATTTGGTCTTCTTGATTTCCCCTAAAGCCAATATATGGACCGTACCAAATCCAACCAACAAAGAGTGGAAGACTTACCCAGATATTAGTACAGGTTGAAACCATCGAGTCTATGTTATCATTGTATTTAAAATCTTGAATTAAGACTCCCTTTTTATCAAAGGTTTTAATTTCTAATGCTACCTCTGCAATGTTTTTAATACACTTATCTCTGGACGATAGTTCGAATTTAGTAATTTTAATATTTAAAGGTAATAATGATTGATACAAATTTGCATTTTCTTTTAACTCTTTATTTATTAGTTCCTCCAAGCTTCCATAATGATTTTTATGTTTACTTGTTCCAAAAAACCAAAAAGAAGAAGTAGCAAAAAAATCCGTCTTTTCCTGTTCCAGAATAACCGTACTCGCAGGAGCGATAGGGTTTTGTAGATTACCGAAGTCTTGTGTAAATTGAGGAGGTACATACACTCGAATTGATATGCATTGTAATAAAAAAAAGGAGCTGAGTAAAAATAATTTATTCATTTTATATGGAAGGTCAATAAGAAATTGGATTTTTAATATTCGTAATAACTAGGATAAGAGTGATTATTCGTAAGTCCCTCTTATCCAATAGTATTCTAAGTAAATTAGAATTATTCTCCCCAGACGATGATGCAGTCCATATAGAATATTCGACCGATAATATTTATAGAAGATCTATCAACAACGGCAATTTTAGATATGCCTGCTTTCTTCTTTGCTTCTTCAATACTTCCGCCAGATCCATAGTAGAAGAGATCAACTAAGAAACCGGATGAGAAAGAGCAAGATTCACCAGTCTTATCGACTTTTGCTGAGGATATCTGAGCACCCTGACCGTAACCGTAGACGTGCTGAGTAGTCACAGTAATAAGACTACCGCCACCTAATGCAGGAGTTGTTGATGAGACGCAGGCACCAAAAGAAAGCCCCACCATAATTATAAAAAGTATAGTAGAAATTATTTTCATAGTCCTTCTCCCGATACGATTGTGCAATAGTTTTGATAAAGAGCTATTAGTATACTAAAAGTAGAATGATCTACAGTAGCAATTCGGCTAATCTTATTTTCCTTTGCAACATAACCTGCACCGGAATTTCCAAACCCGATAATGCTTAAAATAGAATGAGTACATCCCTCACCAGACTTTGTAACTTTTACATCATTCGCTGGGTTAAATTCGCCACCGAATTTTGTTGAAGTAAATAAAATCCCGTTCACAGGACCTGTAGCACATTGGCTTAATGTAAAAAGAATTATACTTAGTATTGAAATTTTAATTAATTTAGTCATAGAATTTATTACCTTTTTTATTTACCTTTTTTAGCGGGAGCTTTAACTGGATTTGCCGCTTCAATTGTTTTCGCAGGTTCAGAAGCTACGGTATCTTTAGATCCAGTAACTCTAGTACAGACGCTATGATACAAAAAGCCAAGTATCCCGGTTTGTTCATATTCGACAGAAGCAACTTTAGTGATACCAGCGGCTTTTTTACTTGTCTCAATACTTGAATCACCCCAAGCAATCAACCAAAGTATGGATTTTGAGCAAGATTCGCCAGTTACTTTTGATTCTGCAGTGTCTGATATTTGTCCGGCGGTGGTATTATTGTGGTACAATATACCTCTTTTATCTCCTAAATAAACTGGGTTTGCATAATCAGGAGATGGATTTGTAACTGCCCCAGCTCCCATTTTGGCTCCTACATTTAGACCCGTGCAGTTCCAAATAAAAAATAGGAAACTGGTCTGTAGTAATAAGATCAATCGAAATTTTATTCTCATAGTCTTTCCTTTAAAAAATATTAAGGTAAGCAATATGCTTACCTTAATATTTAGAATTAGAAAATCGTTGAAAAAAAAGCAATTCTTTTTCGAAAAAGTTTAATTATTTCTCAAAGCCTTCTTTACTTTCTCTAATACTTTTGTAGTTATATTATCATTATGCGCATGAGAGAAAAATCCCACTTCGTATCCAGAAGGTGCTAAATAGACTCCTTCTTTTAATAATGAATGAAATAACTTTGCAAATCCTTCCTTGTGACCGGAAGGAATTCCATCTATCGTTCGAATAGGGTTTGGTGTTTGCTTGTGTGCCCAGAAGATTGAAGTAAATGTGGATATATCCCAGTTTGCCTCTCCTTTTTCGTTTAAGATAGATTTTAATTCATCGGTAAATTTCTTAGTTCGAATATTTAAGCTTTCATATAAATTGTCTCGCTTCATTTTTTTAAGAACGGCGAGTCCTGCTCTCATCCCGATAGGATTACCGCTTAACGTTCCTGCCTGGTAGACTGGACCTGATGGTGCGACTAAGTCCATTAGTTCTTTGCTTCCTGCATAAGCACCAACGGGAAATCCGCCACCAATAATTTTTCCATAGGTTACTAAGTCAGGTTTTATATCGAAGTGTTCTCCCATTCCTTTCATTCCAACTCTAAATCCAGAAATTACTTCATCGAATAATACAAGTGCTCCGTGAGACTTTGCAATCTTACATATTTTCTCGATGTATTCTTTACGCTGTATGAGTAAACCGTAATTAGCCGGAAGAGGCTCTATGATGAGACAGGAAATAGATTTACCATGCTCAGCGAATAATTTCTCTACTGCCACTTCATCGTTTAGCGGCAAAACAAGCGTATCCTGCAATTGACTTTTCCCAATTCCTGCACTATCTGAGCTTGCCTCTCCCGCAAGTCCTGAGCCTGATTTTACTAAGAGTGCATCTGAATGTCCGTGGTAGCACCCGTCAAATTTTAAAATCTTGTCTCTGCCTGTAGCCGCTCTTGCGACACGAAGCGCTGACATCACTGCCTCAGTTCCCGATGATACAAAACGAATTTTTTCTACCCAGGGAATTTCTTCTACGATGAATTCTGCAAGCTCTAGCGAATAAGGCTCACATGCCCCAAATGTCCAGGCGAGTCCAATTGTTTCTCTGACTACTTCTTCAATTTCTGGGTCTCTGTGCCCGAGTATTAGAGGACCGAAGCTTAAGCAAAAGTCCACATACTCCTTGTTATCCGTATCATAAAGGTAAGCACCTTCCGCTCTTTTAAAAAAAACGGGATTTCCTCCTACGCTTCTAAAAGATCTTACCGGAGAATGTACTCCGCCGGGAGCAACTTTCTTCGCTCGTTCAAATAATTCTGCCTGTGTCATTGGTATCTCCTTACAAGTGAATTGCCACAGAGACACGGAGGCACGGAGAGTTGCGGTTTATTAGCGTTCTCTGCTTGGAATTTTATTCTATTGTTTTTCATAATGCTTTTGTATCCTTACTATAAGTTATCACTTGTAGTTTTTCTTTTGCTAGATTAATAGTTGCGATGCTTCCTGCTGGGAATGGATAGACTCTTTCGGGTAACGCATCAATAGAGATGCCGCCGTTCATTTCTGATATAATTTGGCAGGAGTCTGTCACTGTAAAATCGGTTAATTTGTATTTCATTCTTGCTTTGCGACTTAGTTCTCTTGCATAGACTCGATAGAAATTTGCCGATTTAGAAAAATTGGTATTTTCATCGTCTTCATTTTTACAGGACGCATACCAGCCAGTAGACCCGGCACCGGTATAAAGAAGTAATCCCGAACTTTTCTGTTCTTCTTTTTTGTCTTCGTGTAGCACTACGTAACGACTGGTTAAATCTGGATTAGAATTTCGAATAGAAATTTCACTCACCGCATTTACAGTTACAATTTTCTTTCCGTCGGGGTATTCAATTTCTACTGAGATAAGTGACCAGTTTTCTACATTTGTATTTTCCCAATTCGTAAGAACTGTTTCTTTTAATGTATTTGGATTAAAAGAAAGTAGGGCACCAAACGAAGTTTGAATATCTGAATTACATCCGATGATTTTGTTTTTTTTGCAGTGATGCGCAACATAAGTAAAATGATTGTCACCCCCGAGAGCAACAATCGCTTCATACTGAGTTAAATCAAGAGTCTCCAGTTCATCTCTAAAAATAAATTTTCCTTTTGGGAAAACTTCTTGTTTTAGAATTTCCCTACTTTCAAGTTGCCGTAAATGTGAATTGTGAATTTTAGCGAAGCTATCGTTTTGAATCAGGCAAATTTTTTTATAATAATCTAGGTCTTTATACGCATTTATGTCGAGTTCGTATTTAGTTTTTTTCATTACAATTAATGCTTGATTCATAATAATTATGTGCTAAAATCGGCTGAGTTTTGCCAATAATAATATTGTAAAATTTAATTTAATCTCACCAAACGTAAAAGGGGTATTTAATGGAAACAGTAGCAAATGAAAATGTTGAGGATTTAAAGAAAAAAATCAGCAAATTAGAATTTGAAAATGCCAATTTAAAAGATGAACTTCTTGCCGTTCAAAATTCCCTTTATCTGCAACATACTATTGCTAAACTAAATTACTCTGTTACCTTAAATCGAGAACAAATTAAAGCGAAAGAACTGACCGCGGGCATCAATGAAAAACACGGCTCATTATTTGAAATAAAAAATCAGATTCGAAAGTATGCGCCTATACTAGGACTTGACCCAGATGGAATTCGAATCATTGTCACAGAAGCTATTCAAAATATCATCGAGCATGGGTATGGTCCATATGCTGAGATTGCACTCGAGATTAATAACCTAGCACCTAATCCTTATTTTAAAATTTCTTTCAAGCATGAAATGGAACCTGGAAAAGCTTATACACTTGCGCAGATTGAAGAGAATGCAAAGAAGGGTGACATCACATCGGAATCCTTTGACTGGGAAAATCCTCGTGGACGTGGCGAGTTTATGATGAAAGAAATTGCTGATGAGCGACAAATCATAAACGGTGTCGAATATGATGATACCGGTCGTAAGATTCATTACTTTAAACGAATTCTAATTAACTATAAAAATCCTAAGGGTGAGAGAGTAGAGACTTCGTTTGATGAAATCCGTGAAGAAATAGATCGCCTCGATAAGGAAGAAGTAGTTTGTTACTTTCATATAGATCATAAGAAGAGCCAACTTGATTCTATTACGGTCATTACCAGTTCTGAAAAAGATCTTTCTGTTAAACAGATTATGCACGAAGCAGGATTTCAACTAACGCATAAAGATAACTATTCTAAGACATCCTTTTGCACCTTTAAACCAAATCGGGATGTAACAGTCGAGGAAATCAAACAATTATTTGCCAGTGTTCGAAAAACTGTTACGGCTGAAATGCAGCATAAACTTGGAAATTAGCCAGTGATTTATTAATAAATTTTCATCTAAAATCATTTCATCCTTGTTTTTATTGATTAAAAATGGATGAAATGCAAAAAAAGCAAAAAAATAAGGGATTTTTAAATAATTTATCAAAGTTTTTTTTCTCTAGCCGATTGTATTAGCAAAACAAAGACTTTAAAGTTGTTGCAAAAATAGAGAATAAATTAGTTTCACCCGCGCCCTAGCGCGGGTGAAACTACTCTCTATTTTTGCAACAACCCTAATAAAGTCTTAAATAATAAGTTTACGAGGACATAAGAATATGGCTGCAATTGCTAAAGCAACACCGATAAAAAAATCTCAAATCATTCAGGAACTTGCACAGAGTTTAGAAATTTCTAAAAAAGATGTAAATGCGTTTTTAGATTCATTTGTAGATCTCGCTTACAAAGAAACCAAAAAGAATGGAGCATTCATCATTCCAGGCGTTGGTAAGTTAATCTTGAAAAAAACCAAGAAGAGAAAAGGAAGAAATCCTGCAACTGGACAAGAAATTGAAATCCCAGCAAAAACTGTTGTAAAATTTTCTCTCTTCAAAGCTTGCAAAGAAGCTATCGTCCCAACAAAAAAGTAGTCCGATAAATTGGCATTATTCCCCTTCAAACCGCTCGAAGACCATTTCTTTGGAATTCTGATTGCTAATGTTTGGAAAGCAACGGATGGGGATTTTGACAAATTAAATCGCGCCATTCATTCTCGTTTAGTCGGTGATTTAGAGCACTATACCTGCACTCCTAAAGGAGACAAGATAGTGCTGATGAATATCTATCCGAATCAATTTAGGAAATACATAGAAAATAATCAGCCGGAAAAACTCTATTCAGAGTTCGAAAAACTGATTACTGCTAAAATTCCAGAAACGATTGCTAGACTAGATGTTGCGATGGACTTGTTGGAATGGCTATTCACCGGTTTCCCCGAACACGAACACTTAGCACAAAATCTACTTGCAATCATAACCAATAAACAAATTTCCTTCAAAGAAGAATTTTGGTTGAAATTAAAAGAGGAGTATTATAATCCTTCTCACCTTAGTTAAGCGCGCTAGTAAATTTTGGAGAGACGAACAATAATGCCAACACAACAATCAGAACAGATTCAAATTTTAAATCAAATTACCAAGTTAATAGATGATAAAGTCACAAAGTATAAGAAAGAAATGAAAACCATGCCAACAACGCGGTTTTATGCTGAGAAAAAAATCATTCTAGATACAATTGATAATGCTGTAAAATTAGCCGAATCTATAAAGCCACCGCCACCCGGAATTAAAGCAGCAATAGCTGACTTTAAAAAAGTTGCGAAAGACATATCAGGATTACGCGCATCTTAGTCCTAGTTCTTGGTTCATCGGGACTCATCGGTTCAAGTCTCTTGCAGTTACTTATAAATGATCCTTTGATAAAGGGGATTACAATATTCGTCCGCAAGGAACTTAACTTAAACAATTCCAAGTTAAAGCAAGTCGTCGTTGATTTCGAAAAATTAGAATCCTACAAAGAGCATTTTAAAGTTGACCATGTCTTTTGTTGTCTTGGAACTACTATTAAGACTGCTGGTTCAAAGGATGCTTTTTTAAAAGTAGATTATACATACGTAGTCGAGTCTGCTAAAGTTGCAAAATCCCAGGGAGTAAAATGCTTTTCTGTCGTCAGTTCTATGGGGGCTAATGGCAAATCTAAAATCTTTTACAATCGCGTAAAAGGTGATATGGAAAATGCCTTACAGAAAATCGACTTTCCTACACTTCATATCTTTCGTCCTTCCTTACTAATAGGAGAACGAAAAGAAATTAGAAGAGGGGAGAAGATTGGAGCAGCTATTTCGCGCGCATTTTCTTTTGCTTTTATAAAAGGCTTAAAGAAATACAAACCAATTCAAGGTAGCCTCGTCGCCAAATCCATGTTAGACCATGCGAAAGCCAAGACGCAGGGATTGCAAATAATCGAATCAGATAAAATGAACTCTGTTTAACCACATCTTTTTATCCTAGGGGCAATATGAAAGATTACCACCGATGGACACAGATAAAAGAACGATAGAAGATACGATAAAAAATGCTATGGATTCAATCCCATCCTATCCGTTATCGGAGCCCTCGGTGTGCATTGGCGGTATTCAGTTTCTTTTATTTCACACAAGTCCATTGTATATACTTCCTATAAGATGACTATATACTTACTGGCGCTCACAAAGGGGTGCACGTTGGGGGGGTTACTGGCGCTTATTCGGCGTGTGGTTGCGCTAGAAACCCGCTAGGTGGTGCGCCTTCTAAGCGCCAGTAAGTATATAGTCTTCTATAACAAAGTATATAGCCATGTCAGTTCGAGGGAATCGAGAACTACAAATGATTGAGGCTTCTTCTGTTAGTAGTTCTCGACGGTGATAGGTAGTGACCCGCAAATACAACGAGCATTACACTCAAGTAAACCCGCCCTAGTATTTTTTTTGTATAGAAAATAAAAAAACATTTGTAAATTATTTCAATGTAAAAACCTATGGCTAACAAGTGACGAAAAAAATGCGAAAGTTTGGTAATTCAGTGCTCGGCTAACACCTAACACCTAACACCTAACACCTAACACCTAACACCTAACACCTAACACCTAAGGGTAGTTCCTTGTTTTGGTATCGCATATGAATTGAAAAATATTAGAGAGGTTTCTCCTATGCAGTATTTGAAAAATAAGTTTGGTTTTAAGTTGTACAAGCTCTTACGAAGAGTTCCCCATATTGTTCTATTAATTGTACTATCCTTTTTCTTTCGAAACGATTTTACTCCACCTGAACCTCTTTACCAAGTTATTCCGCAGACTTCAGTTGATGCAAGAGGTAATCTTAACCAGGCATATCCTATCCAGCTTCCACCTGGGACAAAGGATATTATCCCAAAGTTATCGCTTGCTTATAGTTCAGCTTCAGGAAATGGGATTGTTGGAATGGGTTGGATGTTAAATGGACTTGAGTTTATTGCACGTGATACTTCAAAAGGTGTAGAAAGTTATGATGGTCGTTATATCTCCAGCCAAGCCGGCACATTGGAATTGAATGCGGGCAATCTGTATTATCCGAAGGAATTTAACTTTAGTAAATTTATTTTACAGGCAGATGGGAGTTGGCTGTCGATTGACAAAGCGGGAAATAAGTATTATTTCGGCGTTAGCTATGGAGTAAAGACGACAGAAACTGACCCACTTAGAAATAATAAAATTAAAATCTGGCCCCTGGAGAAAGTAGAAGATGTCTATGGAAATGGTTTTAGCATAACCTATTTAACCGCAGATAGTAAATCGGATGGGTACCCATATCCTGATAAAATCACTTACAATAATGGAAATACCATAATTCAGTTTGCGTATGCAACTCGCTCTACGAATGATACAATTGAACTTTACCGTTATGCATCTAAACAGAGAATTACAAAACGGTTAGATTCTATCACTGTTACGAATAATGGGTCTGTCATTGAAACTTATACGCTTGGTTATGAACTAGGCGCAACTTCTAATAGTCGGCTAATCAGCATAAACCGCGACGGGTATAAACCAATTTCTTTTTCTTACAATGATAATACAATAGATGTAAATGGTATTACTTCCTCTTCTAGTGCAGTAAGCTCTTTAAATTATACTTATTATTTTCAAGAGCGGAGTCCATGTATTACCGGTGAGAATGCTTGTCTTTGCAGTCTTGGATGTCCTCCTCCGCTCAATATGGTAGCAGGTGTGATCTGTGCAGTCAATTATATGGCTTTCAAAAATTATTGTAGGTTAGGAATTGAAAATTCTATTCATTTGTTTGCAGATGTAACAGGAGATGGAGTTCCTGAATTACTAGCTGTAACAGGTTCTAATAGCAATGTGCAAATTAAATCTTCGGTAGCAGGCTCTACTATACAGAGTGACTACTTTAATCTTTCTGGAAATGGAATGATTATTCCAGGAGATATTAACGGAGACGGAAAGACTGATTTTTTTGTCTTTGAGGATAATGATAAACCATTGAAGGTTGCAAAGGTAAATCCCGATTTGTCGATGCCTGTGACTACTCTCGGAGTAATTGTAAGTAAGATTAGAAATGACGCAGGAGATAAGGCAACTAAAAATTTCATAGTAGACTTTAATGCTGATGGGCGTAGTGATTATATTAAGTTTGATTCAGCAAACTCTAGTATAAATTTATATTTATCGAATGGAAATGCTTTAGCTAGTGAACAGGATAAAAAAATTATAAACTTTTTAGAGTATGGCACGTTCGGTCAGGCATTCATGGATATGGACAGAAATGGAATTCCTGATTTTGTGCGTATGGATAATACAAATAGTAATTATAGAATCATTGTAACATTTTATAAACAAGATTTAACTTTTCAATCAGAGAGTTCAACACCTTTCACCGATCTAGGAGAACCTGGAAACCAGTTTTTTGCAGATGCAAATGGAGACGGGTTTATTGACTTTATCATCTATGATGGATATAATTTACAAGTATATCTATTCGATGGAATGAAATTTAAAACTACCCCGATGACTAGTCCCATTGAAAACATAGTAGCTACCAAAGATCCGGGTTATGATTCGCCAGATATAGGTCCGCCCGGGCAAGGCGCAGAAAACGGTTATATTGATTTAACAGGGGACAACAATCCAGACAAAGTAGAATATGATGGTAGTGGTCCAAGGGTTAGTGTTTATAACCCGGTAACTAAAAAATATTACCCTGCTATTGCCATTGGACCCAGTCCTTTTCCAGTAGATTTAGATAAGAATGGCGGACAAGATGAAGTTAAATACACGGTACGTTCAAAAACTGACACAAATCACGCAGTTCATACTTATATTAAATTCCAAGTAAAGATGTACGACAAAGATGGAAACTTATTGGCGACTGTCACTCCCCCGGAATTAGATGTAGGTAATTTATATCCTAAGGCAAGGCAAACGAAAATGATTGCCGCTAGGGTTTATGACAACTGGCGCAACAACAAAATGTTTGTAGATATGAACCAGGATGGAAAGGCTGACTTTGTTCGATTCTATAACGGTAGAGTTTACATTTCCTATTTTACAAATGTAGCGGGTAACGCAGTGTATTCGAAGAGCGGAGATATTTCCTTTCCGGCTGCGGCTTTTCAATATGTTGCGGATATGAATAAAGATGGGAGGATGGATATAGTAGGCGTTGATGCAGCCCAATCTCCAATACAATATGGATTCGATAATTCAGATTATAAAAATGAATCTGGTAGGGCAGGAAGCGGAACTTTAAACTTGTATTATTTACCCAAAAGTCCTGCGGGAGATTTGCTGACTAAAGCGTTTGATGCACAAAAGAGTATTTCTATTAATTATGGAAATGATCAAAAGTTTGATATTGATTCGTATCCAGTATTAAACCATCAAAGCACAACCGATCGGATTGTAATTTCCTTAGATATTGATTACGCTGGAGGAAATACAGAGCGTAGAAATTATTTCTTTTATGACCATAAATACTATATAGGAGCAAGCATTGATAAGACAAAGGACTTAGGATACAAAATGCAAACTATCCTAAGTATTAAATCCTCCCCCTATGAAACAAAAATGATTTACGAAGAAAACAGATACAATCAGTTAGATGCGGCTAATCTACCGTATTTCGCTGGAACTTTAAAACAGAATACAACTTTTTTTCCAAATAACATATTACAAAAATTAGTGGATACTGATACAAGTTATACTACTCTGCCGGCTCTGGGAAGTAATACCTTTATTGCGCCAACCTCTCAGACTATTACGAGTCAGGACGGATTCACACCTTCTATTACTAAAGCGACTGGTTATGACATCTATGGAAATGTGACCGTCCAATCTGAAACGCAAGGAACAGAAACAAATGATGTAGTCAATTCCTATGAAGTAGACACAGCACGTTGGATTTTAAATCGAGCTAAAAGAGCGACTAAGAAAATCAACGGTATTGTTATGGAAGATAAGCAAGTAACATACGATGGAATTTTTATTTCCGAAATGAAAAATCTGGTTGATCCCGAAAAACAGGTTTGGTCAAAGACTACCTTTTCAAACTATGATGGTCATGGAAATCCGCAAACAATTACAGACAGTAAAAATAATAGTATTAATCTGGTCTATGATAGCTTTGCGAATCGGTATGTAGTTACGGCTACTCCTAGTATGCCCGGACATAGTGTAACTAAAACTTACAATTATAATAATGGGGAGGAAGCAACTGTTACAAATGGGTTTGGAACTCTGACAAAAGAATATGACAGGTATGGTCGATTGGCTACTGTGCGTTATCCGGGAGTTTCATCGAACAGTTGGAGCGAGCAGTATTTTTATAATCTAAATGATCCTTTCAATGCATTTGTAGAGCGTAAAATCAATGATGGGTCTGCGAGTGGTCTTTGGGCGAGAGAATGGACAAATTCACTCGGTCATAAATATAGAAAAGAAACAAAGGCATCCGTTGGGCAAAATTCAGATACCAGTATGATAGAAGAAAAATACTATGATTTGTTTGGAAGATTGACCAAGGAAGCAAAAGCCTATTGGTCGAGCAATTCTCCCCTTTATAAAACCTATGAATATTCGAATGCTCTAGGTAGGCTAACCAAAGTTACCCACGAAGACGGAAGCACGACTGATATGAGTTACTCCGGTTTTAATACTACTATTGTGACAACAGGAAAAGCATCTGATGGAACCTTTCAGATTACGAATACAACCGAAGTATTCGCAACACAGAGAGGAAAGGTAACAAAAAAAATCGTAAATGGCTTAGTGACTGACTACGATGAAAATTTTGACAGCAAAGGTAGATATGTAAAAATTACCGCCACCGATGGAAGTCAAACACTAGATAGATACAATCTAAAAGGCGATAAGCTTTCTCATAGAGATTCTAATTCGGGTCTGACTACTTATGAATATGATCCAAATGGAAACCTTACCAAACAAACAGGAGCGAATGTGGGAAGCGTAATTCAATATGAATATGACCCACTTGACCGAGTAACCAAGATAGACAAGCCGGGTTTCGAAACAGATACCATTTTAAAATACGATGAAAATAATAAAATTGGAAAGCTAACAAGTGTTGTCCTTAAGGAATATAAACCAGATGTAGGGATATGGAAGGATGCAGTCGTTTCTACCTATGATTATGATGCAATCGGTCGCTTATCGTCTTTAAAGAAAGAGGTAGATGATTTAAAATTAATTTTCCGATACCAGTATGATATACTGAATAGGGTAAACAAAGTCACCTACCCAAACCAAGTTTCCTTAAATTATAAATATGCGACCTCTGGATACATTCAATCTATCAGCATGGATAAAGGAAATGACTTAGATAATGAAGTTGTTGCCTATGCGGTTACACCTGAGTTTGTGCTTCAGCGTTTGACTGGAAACAATGTAAATATGCAGATTTCCTATGACCCTGCAACAAAGCGTCCAAAGGATGTAGTTACTAAATTAAATATGACAGATGCAGTCCAGAAATGGCATTATGATTATGACCATGCAGGGAATCTTTTAAAAATCACAGACATCATTGCAGGTGGAAATTCACAGTCGTACACTTATGATCAATACAATCGCATTACCTCTGCCACTGGGTTATATGGATTAGACAAAAAGCAAGCAACAGAAACCTATGAATATACCGATGGTGGAAGATTAACGCATAAGGCAAATCTAGATTTATTCTATGAAGATGCAAAGCACTTACATGCGGCTACTCGTGCAAAAGTGAAGACTGCCCTAAATACAACGTATGATGTGAATTACCAATACGATGATGCCGGTAATATGGTGCAAAGAGATGATGAAATTTTTAAATACGATAGTGAAAACAAATTAGTGCAAGTAGATAAGACAGTAGGGGATACGGTCAATTATCTGTATGAGCATACAGGAAATAGAATTCGTAAGAGTAGAACATCTACCAATGAAGTAGTCTATAATATCAACGGAGTATACGAAGTAACCAAGATACCAAGTATGTCAGACAGGCATACGCTTTATATACGCGGGATTAAAGAAGAATTAGTTGCTCAATACACTGCAACGGATGTAGTATTACTTACGGACTCCAATCCAAACAATGAAAACAAGGCTGGTATTGCTCTACTCATTTCGAATGGCAAGAATACACTAGATCAATCTAGAATCCAATTTGCAAAATGGGTAGCAAGGACAACCTATGAAAATCCATTTGCCTTAAAGCTTTATACCATCTATGCAATTCTTTTTTGCATATTACTTTACGCTATTAGTGGCTTTGTTAATACTGTCAGTTCGAGCAGCACAGCTTTACCGTGCAATAGTCGAGAACTACAAATAAATGAGACTTCTTATGCGAGTAGTTCTCGAGTCCCTCGAACTGACAGTAACGGCTTACGCATAGTATCCCTACTCCTAATTGTTTCAGTTTCATTTGTGTTTAGCAATTGTTCTCCGAGGGCATTAACCGGTGGTAACCGCCCGCCGACACCACCTTACTGGTTGTTTGCCGCCTTTTCGGCTGAGCCTGAGTCACAATCCGTACCTACGGGTGGAACAAATAACCCTGCGAGTCCTTCAAGTGGAGGTTTTGGTGGAAGCGGAGGAGGATCATTATCCGCAGGAACACCAAGACTCGGAATGTTCTTTTTTCATCCAGACCACACAGGCTCTATCTCGATGGTGACAGACGGAGCAGGAAGGATGATGACCGATACGTCAGGCGCAAGCCAACTTACGTATAAACCGTACGGCGAAGTCAACCGTATGAATAGTTACGGTCCCGATATATTTCGATACAAATACACAAGCCAACAAGACGACCAAGACACAGGATTATATTATTATAACGCTAGGTATTATGACCCTGTTCTAGGTTCGTTCACATCTGCGGATAATGTGACGAATGCGACATCGGCGTTCGGGCTGAATCATTATATGTATACAGAAGGGAATCCGGTAAGGTATGGGGATGCTAGTGGGAATTTTTTAGTGCCGTTATTAATGGCAGCTATGGCTTACGCTGTAGTTACTGTAGCAGTAGTGACGGTAGCTGTAACGATAGCCGCTGCAATGGCAGTGGTTAATACTGTTATGACGGTAGCAGCAATGGCACAAACTGCCGCGATTGCTACTGCAGCGTACGCAGCTAGTGCGGTTATGGCAGCCGTTCGATTTGCAATCTTTGTAGATGCGTTAGGAGTAGTAGGTGCTGGAGCGGGATTTGTGGCAGGAGGACTGTCTACGGGAACTTTGCATGGTGCGTTAGCCGGTGCCGAAATTGGTTTTAAGATTGGGACGGGAATTACGATTGCGGCATGGATTACAGTGGGCGCATTTATTATCGGTGCGTATGTAGGGACAGCAATCAAACTTGGGATTGCGTTTCTCGGTTTACATACTGTTTGGACTACTGCATAAAAAGTGGACACGAATTTAGGTTTCCGAAAGGAGACCAAGATGAGAGTATACCCAAAAGAGTTTAAAATAGAGTCAGTAAGACTTTACATTGCAAATGAGAAGAATAAAAAGAAGACAGCGCGGGA
>JANMOF010000458.1:0-4760 GCA_031368925.1 Leptospiraceae bacterium | reverse complement strand
TTTCTAGCGTTAGGGATCGAAGGAGCACGAGCGAATCTTCGAGCGAGCGCGTCTGAGAGCCCGGCGGCACGCGATCAATTTGGTAGCCTTGTCCTGATTTTGTTTTTACTACTTCTTTCTGCCTGCCGAAACGCCATTAATAGTTAAACATCGAATTATTACGCTTGCAGGATTTTTATCCCTTTTTTAATATGTAAAAACAATTATTACACTTAAGGAGAACTTATGAGTTCTAAATTATTTTCAAAAACAAGACTTGGTAATCTGGAATTAAAAAATCCTATCGTTATGGCACCGATGACTAGATGTCGTGCTCTTAACAACGTCCCGAACGATCTTATGGCAACTTATTATGGACAAAGAGCAGGCGCTGGGCTTATTATTACGGAAGGAACAGCTCCATCTCCTAATGGGCTTGGGTATGCAAGGATTCCAGGTCTATTCTCTGACGCACAACTAGAAGGTTGGAAAAAAGTAACTGCCGCAGTCCATAATAAAGGGAGTCGAATTTTTGCACAGCTAATGCATGTAGGTAGAGTAGGTCATCCTAATAATTTACCAGAAGGTGCTGAACTGATCGGACCTTCTGCCATCGTAGCCAAAGGTCAAATGTGGACTGATAAAGGTGGTATGCAAGATCATCCTGTTCCCCGCGAAATGAATAAGACTGATTTAGAAAAAACGAAAAAAGAATTCGTTCATGCATCTGAAAATGCAATTAAAGCAGGCTTCGATGGAGTTGAACTTCATGCGGCTAATGGGTATTTACTTGAACAATTCTTAAACCCCGGCTCTAACCAAAGAACAGATGAATACGGTGGAAGTTTCGAAAACAGATGTCGTTTTGTAATCGAAGTTGCACAAGCTGTCGCACAAAAAATTGGCAAAGAAAAAACTGGAATTCGACTTTCTCCTTACGGTGCATTTAATGATGTTGGACCTTTCCCAGGCACAGAAGAGGAGTATTCGTATTTGGCGACGAAGCTTAACGAAATTGGTCTTGTTTATATTCATTTAGTCGATCATTCCTCCATGGGTGCGCCAAAAGTTGAGCCTACAACTGTAAAGAAGATTCGCGAGAATTTCAAGAATACTATTATTCTTAGCGGTGGTTATGACAGGAAAAGAGCAGAAGTGGATCTAGATGCAAATGCTGGAGATTTAATTGCATTCGGAAAACCTTTTCTTTCTAATCCCGATCTAGTTAGTCGATTAGAGAAAAATGCACCGTTGGCAAATCCTGATATGTCTACATTTTACTCTGCCGACGAAAAGGGTTACATCGATTATCCTGTTCTTGAAGAAGTTTTAACTGCTTAAGTTTCTTTGCGACTAGTGCCTATTAGTCTCTATACCTTTTAAATTTAAAGGCGTAGAGACTCTCAGTAAACTCTACAATGATCATACGAGAAATTCTGGAAAGAGATTGGCAAGCAATTATGCAAATTCAGGCAGAATCTTATTTTGCAATTGAACCAGAACCTCTTTCCGTTTTGAGGAGTAAATGGATTTTATCCCCAAAGACTTGTTTTGTTGCAGAAGAAAACCAACAAATTCATGGCTATTGCTTGGCTCATCCTTGGGAAGATAATAGCGCTCCTTCCTTGAATTTGGAGATAAAGCGGATTTCTACTTATGCCGCTGGAATTTTTATTCATGATCTTGCAGTTACCCCTCATTTGAGAAGGTGTGGAGTTGGAAAAGAAATTTATTTTCGTCTACTTTCTTTTGCGCTACAAAATAAATATGAATATCTGAGTCTCGTTGCTATTCAAAATGCTCAATATTTTTGGGAGAAATTCGGATTTGAACCAAAAAGAATCAAAAAATCATTACTAAGTTATGGTGAAAATTCTATTTATATGAAATTACAATTGAAAAAATAATTGCTCAGCCAAGAAATATTTACCAATGCTACTTCCTTGCTGAGTAGTCTTATCTTAAATTACTTAAATCTCTATAAGCTTTAATTACACCATCTATCATTGTCTTAGTGAATGTTAGCGATATACGAGCCTTTTCCGCTGCAATCATCACTTGGTGAGAATCGACACTATTTGGATCAAATACAATTTTCTGAGTTAGAGTATCTGCTTCTACTTGTTGGTCATTTACTTTTTCAAAAGACTTTTGCAAAACCTCGGCAAAACTTTCTGCTACATCGTCTGGAGAATGTGTCTTAGCCGCTTCTCCATAATGACGGGTATCAGATGTGCTAATAGAAATTTTATCACCCTTTGGGGAAATAGGAAAAGGGTTTCCAGAATTATATGTGCTACCTATATTTGAAATATTAAAACTACTCATTGATTACTCCTAATTATGCTCTGCCGATTTCCATCGACTTATTAAACATTGCTTTACTTCCATTAATCATTTGCACGTTTGCTTCGTAAGATCTTGATGCAGAAATCATATCTGTCATTTCTGTTACCATGTTGACATTCGGAAATTCTACATAGCCTTTTTTTTGTCCGACCTTGATTGAATCTGGATGAGTCGGGTCATATACAAGACGAAGAGGTGTCATATCTTTCTCAATTTTCATTACCTTTACGCCTTGCCCTTCGCCGGGAGAAATTCCAAAGGGGTAAACAGGGCTTTTCCACCGAGTGCGAAGATTAATCGGAGTCATCACAACTCTATCTCTTCTGTAAGGACCATCGCCATTTGTATTGCGGGTAGTAGTTGAGTTTGCGATGTTATTTGAAATAACATCCATTCTAAGTCTCTGTGCTGAAAGACCCGTGGAAGATATATTAATTGAAGTAAATAATCCCATTTTCTATTTCCTCTTATTATTAAGCCGATCTAATTACAATATTTAACATGCGGAAGTTTTGGTTTAGCCGCTCAACCATCATTGTATATGCCATTTGGTTGTGGGATACTTCTGTCATTTCTTTTTCAACATCTACGTTGTTTCCATCGGCTCTCATTGTTGTAAGGTAATCAATATTAGCCTTAGATGTAACATCTTTATAATTAAGTGGTTTGAAAAATTCAAAGTGCTTTTCATGGGAAATCTGGGTAGGAACTGCACTTCTTTTTTGAGAATCTTCTGATTCAAGTGCTCGTTTTAGGTTTGCTTCGAAGCTAACGTCACTTCTTTTAAAGTGAGGGACATCCACATTTGCAATATTATCTGCTATGACTTTTCTCTTGAAAGTGGCGTTATTTAATCCTCTTTCGAGTAGGTCTTGTGTTTTCATAAAGTATGTGTTTGTGAACATATGTAATCTCCTAAACAGATTTCTCAGTTTATTATACCTTAGTCTTCGGCAGGTTTTATAAATTGCATGATAAAAATTATGTCGTATTGATAAAAAAATACAATTTTATTAATCTCTTATTGCCACAGAGTCACAGAGACGCGGAGAGATTTCAAGAAAGGAGGTTTCAAAAAATATTGTTTATTTTCGTAATTCAGGTTTGATTTACATCACAATAATTAAATCCAAATCATATAAGCTCTCTTTAAAATGACGCACATGCATAAAAAAAATACAATCCGAAAACTCAGCGTCTCTGTGCCTCTGTGGCAAAATAGTACAAGTCGTGTACTTTTTTTGATTAAGCTTTTCGTAAACTGTTCGATGTTCTTCTATAAGGCGGACTTCTGCATGTTTATTTTTAATAACCTAGAAAATCTAATTTTTAGTAAAACTCCCACTGACGAAGCTAAAAACGATAGTATTCCACTTGCTAAAGGTTCTAGCTTTAATGAAATTCTACACCAAGCAGTAAATGATGCGGCTCGCCTAGATTCAGATAAACTACAAACCTATGGCGCGATGAGCCAAGAAATTATAGAAAAGCGAGAGGCAAATTTAAATTCACCTGAACCTTTCAAGGCAGAATTATTTAATGAACGTATTTCTCGTGATGTAAAACAGACTTTAGATACTTCCTCCACTTCTTATTCTGAAAGCATTTCTAATAATTCATCTATATCTAGTCATGCTGAGTCAGAAAAATTAGAGTCGACAAAGATCGTAGACGCTCATGAGTATTCTCAAAACTCTAATTCTAGTTTGAATGCTTTAAATAAAAACGATTTACTATTAGAAGAGGAAATGTCTACTAATAGTGCTGCACCAAAAGATATTTCTGCTGAAATACTCCTCCAGGCTTTTGCGAAGCTAGATACCGAGAAAACGTTTTCCAAGGAGGTAAAAACTGTTTCTAGAAAAGTTGACTTAGAATCTAAGCAAGAAGAAAAAATTTCCTCTTCTGATTTGAAAAATTCCAAGCTAGAGGGGCAAATGGCGATTGCTCCCAAGTTGAATTCTAAAGATTCTGAAATAAAAGATGCAAAGAAACTCGATGCAAAACTAGTTCCTAGCGAAAATTCTATTTCGAAAGCAAAGGACTTAAAAGTAGAGATTGATTCTAAAGAAATTAGCCTTAAAGAAATGAAACGAGAAGTTTTAAAAGATTCAGAGCGCGTTGTAAAAGTAGAGGATACTCCTAAATCATCTCAAACTCAAGTAAAAATAAAAGAATCTGTAAATCTAAATCAAAAGATTTCTTCTGAAGCTAAACCTGAAATTTCTACTCTAAATTCTTTAAATATTTCTACAAATGCACAGGCTACTGGCAAAGAAGAAGTTGCCGCTTCTACTCTTATCTCAATTGATCCGCGTAAGACAAAGAAAAATTCTGATCTAGAATCTAAAGATAAATCTAATTCTGAGAGTTTAAAGCCAGTGATGCGCGATTTTTCTGGAATTGAAAAGGACTTTCGTATTGCAAAAGAA
>JANMOF010000453.1:0-10087 GCA_031368925.1 Leptospiraceae bacterium | reverse complement strand
GCGGAGTCGAACCAACGCAACGCCCAAAATAAGACTTTACATTTGTATATGTATATAAAACACTTAACATATGAAATGTATTTCTACGTATAAGGCGGACAGGCGGGCGTTGGCTAGAGTTATTGAGGCTTGGGACAGGTCGAGTCTTGGGGTATTGACTGGGAATGCGGAGATTTATCGGTTGGCACATGCCTGGATTGCGAATTTAGTTGGCAGTGGGTTTCGAGTTCATGTGATTGATTGTGCGATACGGTTTAATGTCTATCGGATGATTGAAGAAGCGAATTTACTTGGGGCAGATGTGCATGAATTTTTAATGACGGGCTTAGTGCAACGGGCATTTACCCCTTACCAGATACTCGATGTATGCCGCGAAATTTTAAGCAGGGGAAATTCTTCTCGTCATATTTATTTCATCCTAGCACCTTCCAAGCAATTTTTTGATGGAGATGTCAAGGCGCAGGAAGGACATTTTTTATTACAGAAGCTCATCGCTGTATTTGCTAGAATGCAGGAAAGGGGAATACCATTAGTAGCCGTTGAATCCGGGAAATACAAGCACAATACATTTCAACTTTTATTCCCAGAACTAAGGCGACTTGCAAATGCAAACTGGGAATACAATACATTTGCCTTTGGGCGGGAAACATTTCAGCGATTTGATGTTTCTTACAAGAAAACGGTAGTTGGTCTTACACAATATAGATTAGAAATTTCAGGAGGAGAAAATGGGAAGAACGGTAATGCCTTATTCGAGGGCGGTGGACGCGACTGGGGACAGGCTACAGGATTTTAGGAGAGCGCTTCGTAAAGACGACAGGGAGATTTTTGACGAACTCATGCGTTATGCGAAAACGCAAATCCAAGCTGGCGTAATGGCATCGAGTCCAAATCCATTTGATTCCATGTCACTCATCATGCATATCCAGCTCGCAAAAAAACTGAACGTGGCGCTTGCCGAAATTGAGAGGTTGAAGAAGGGAGGAGTTTTGCCACCGAGTCACGGAGACACAGAGTAAGGAGAGGGGTTTACAACTGTCACCCACTAAATTTTATATTAATGAGTAGCTATTCCCCTATTTATTTTATCTCCGTGTCTCTGTGCCTCTGTGGCAATCTTATAAAGTCATGAATACAATTGAAGGATTCCTATTTGATATATACAATGTAGAAGAGCAGGTCTATGTATGGGTTCTGGATAAGGAGAATAAGCCCCAACTTTTCCTGGATACATTTTACCCGGAGATCTATTTAGATGGACCGCGTATACTTTTAGAAAAAGTAGTCAAGCGGATTCTATTTTACAATGCTCTTAAAGAAAAGCCTGTCTGGGTAAGTAGGAAGCACTTCTATTCTAACAAAGAAGTGCGGGTTTTGAAAGTGGTAATTTCCAAGCCTTCTGTTATGCGTAAGATTTTACATAAGCTTTATGCCTTTTATGGGCAAATGGATATTTACCACACAGATATCGAAGTTCCAACGGGCTATTCTTATGATAGAAAAATATTTCCCCTTGCAAAAGTAAAAATAGAATACGAGAATAGAAATAATTTTAATCGTGTTCAGAAAATTTATACAGAGGATGATATAAATTCTTGTGAGTATGAAGTGCCTGCCCTTAAAATTATGGAGATGTCTTTAAAGTATAACCATCGCTTAGGGTTAAATCATCGTAATCCTCTTAAAATAAAAATTGCAGAAAGAGGCTATGAGTTAAATTTTCAGAGTCCTAAAGAAAGTATTTTAGAATTAAATAAGATTTTACTTAAAGAAGACCCTGATGTAATTCTATCTACCTTTGGTGACCAGGTTATTTTTCCTACTCTATTCTCCTACGCGCAAACTGTTCGTATACCGATAAAGCTAGACCGCGATGAAACAGCCCTACACACAAGACAGATTATCCGCAAAGGAACAAGTTTTAATACTTATGGAGCTATGATCTACCGCGCTCCTTCTTACCCGCTTTTGGGACGCTGGCATATTGACAGAGCCAATAGCTTTGTATTCAAAGAGGCAGAGCTTAGAGGTATAATGGAATTATCCCGTATTAGCCGACTACCCATGCAAAGAATGGCACGGGCGTCGACGGGAACAGCGTTAACCGCTATCGAAACAGATGTGGCTTTACAGCAAGGTTATCTTGTTCCATGGCAAAAATCTAAAGTCGAAGACCCCAAGACTTTTTATGATTTGCTTCGAATCGACAAAGGTGGACTGATTTTTCAACCCGATACCACCACAGGAATTGTATTTGAAAACATGGCACAGCTTGACTTTGCCCAGATGTATCCGACTATCATGGTCTTACACAACTTATCCCCTGAAACTGTTCTTTGTGAATGTTGTAAGGAGGAAGAAGTGACTAAGCGAGTTCCAGGTGCAGGCTATCCAATTTGTAGTAAGAGAGAAGGTGTTGTTTCGATTGCTCTCGAAAAACTTTTAAGCAGAAGAAAATATTATAAAGAAAGAAAAAAAGAGACTAGCGGAGAAGAATACGCATTTGCCGATGCAAAACAAAATAGTTTAAAATGGATGCTCGTTACTTCTTTTGGTTATCTCGGTTACAGAAATGCAAAGTTTGGACGAATCGAAAGCCACGAGTCGGTCACAGCATTCGGTCGAGAAATTTTACTTACCGCCAAGGACAAAGCAGAAGAGGCAGGCTTTTATTTATCTCATGCTATTACGGATTGCATTTTTATTCAGAGACCGGATTCGTCTGCGATTCCTGAAGCTGAACTTTTGGAACTTTGTGATACCATTACCCGTGAGACTAATATCACTATGGCGATAGAAGGAATTTATAAATGGCTAGTTTATCCTCCTTCTAAAATAGACCCGCTCTTACCTGTTTCCAATCGTTATTTTGGGAAATTTGAAAACGGGGAAATTAAAATGAGAGGGCTTGCCGCGAGAAGAAAAGACACTCCTCATTTTGTAAAGGAAATGCAGCTAGAGTTACTCGATATTATGCGCAGGGCAGATACCATTGCAGAATTAAGGAACCTTCATGCCGAAATGCATTCTACTTTTTTATCCTGGCGAGAAAAACTAGAATCGGGAAATGTTCCATGGAAAGACTTACTTCTTCGTAAGACGATTGGAAAATCCATCGACGAATACACAGTAGAGAATGCGAGTTTTCTTTCTTTGCAAGAAATGGAAAAATATCATATGAGTGTTGAGCCAGGCGAAAAGGTTCGGTATATTGTTATTAAAGAAAAACATCCCGATAAATCAAAACGCTATCTTCCCGAAGAAATGGCAAGGCTCACACTTCGTTCTGAATTTTGTCATTACGACTCTGATTACTATACCCGGCAGCTCTGGGATGCGTTTCAAGAAATCTGGGAGAACTTCGCACCGGTTGGTTACTTTCGATTTACCCCTAGTCGGCAGATGTTGTTTAACTTTGAAAATTAATCATTATCTGCTCTACTGTAATTCTCTAACCTTTATTTCTTCTGAGGCGGCACATCTGTGCAAGTCCCGTGTGCAATTTCTGCTGCCATGCCGATGGATTCGCCGAGCGTCGGGTGTGGATGAATTGTTTTTCCTATATCAATTGCATCTGCTCCCATTTCAATCGCAAGACAAACCTCACCGATTAAATCGCCCGCATGAGTTCCTACAATTCCTCCACCGATAATTCTATGAGTCTCTTCATCAAATAAAAGTTTTGTGAATCCTTCATCGCGGGTATTCGCTATTGCCCGTCCACTTGCCGACCAGGGGAAATGACCTTTTTTGTATTTGATTCCTTTCTCTTTGCACTGCTCTTCCGTTAGTCCCGCCCAGGCAACTTCCGGATCGGTGTAAGCAACGGATGGAATTTGTTTTGCATCAAAATAAGATTTCATTCCAAAGGCTGCCTCTGCTGCTACGTGCGCTTCATGCACTGCTTTGTGAGCAAGCATTGGTTGACCGATGACATCGCCTATCGCAAAGATATGGCTTACATTTGTCCGCTGTTGGTTATCTGCCGGGATAAATCCTCTATCTGTAACGGCTACTCCCGCTTTGTCGGCGTCTATCTTTTTTCCGTTTGGAGTTCTACCTACTGCAACTAAAACTAAGTCATAGACTTGTGGCGCAGAAGGCGCGTTATCCCCTTCAAAGGAAACATGAATTCCATCGGGCTTTGTTTCCGCTTTAGACGCGCGAGTTTTTAGCATAACGGAATCAAACCTGTGAGAGTTTTTTCTCTCCCAAACTCTTTGTAAATCTCTATCTGCCCCTGCCATGAGTCCATCCATCATTTCGGCGATGTCAATTTTTGCGCCTAATGTGCTATATACCGTTGCCATTTCTAAGCCAATGATTCCGCCGCCAATGACAAGCATTCGCTTTGGAACTGATTTTAAAAGTAGAGCACCTGTGCTATCTACAACGCGTGGATCGACTGGAAGAAATGGCAACTTCACAGACTGACTTCCTGCTGCGATGATTGCTTTTTGAAAGCGGATAATTTCTTTTTTCCCCGTAGTCTTCTGACCAGTTCCTTCTGTGAGATCAACTTCAATATGGTTTGCGTCTATGAATCTTCCGTAACCACGGATAATCTTGACTTTGCGCATCTTTGCCATTCCTGCAAGTCCGGTGGTGAGTTTTCCGACTACAGATTCTTTGTGGGCACGAAGTTTATCAATGTCAAGCTTGGGATCGCCGTAAACAATCCCGTGAGATGCCATTGCTTTTACTTCTTCCATGACTGCTGCCGTATGAAGTAGTGCTTTAGAGGGAATGCAACCTACGTTTAAGCATACTCCACCAATTGTCGGATAACGCTCGATTAACACTGTTTTCATTCCTAAATCCGCACTTCTAAAGGCAGCACTGTATCCACCCGGTCCCGCACCTAAAACTACCATTTCACATTCATGATCTATTTTTCCGTTATACGATCCCGCCGGTAAAGGCGTAGTAACCGCTTGTGGCTTTTGCGTTTCTGTCTTTGGAGGAGTATTCGTGTTAGGCGTAGAATTTGCAGTAGTTGAAATTTCGATAACTGCGATTAATTGTCCTTTGCCTACTTTGTCTCCAACTTTTACAGAGACAGAAATAATTTTTCCTGCTTCGTCGGATGGAATTTCCATCGAAGCTTTGTCTGATTCTAGAACAAGTAATGCCTGTTCTTTGGCTACAATGTCTCCTGGTTTTATAAAAACTTCAATGACTGGAACTGAGTCGAAGTCTCCGATGTCTGGAACTTTAATTTCTTTTTCTGCCATAGCTAATCCTTTTCTTTTACAATACCACTCTGCGGAAATCCGCGAGTAGCTCCGCGATGTATACGTTGAATTTTGTTCCAAGCACTCCATCAATCACACGATGGTCTGCTGTGAGTGACAATGGACAAATGAGTCTCGGGAAAAATTCTTTTCCATTCCACACAGGCTTCATAGCTGCTTTACTCACACCTAGAATTGCAACTTCAGGGGCGTTGATGATTGGCGAAAAATAAGTTCCACCTATGCCGCCGAGCGACGAAATAGTAAAGCAAGCACCTTGCATTTGTTCGGGCTTGAGTTTTCCCTCTCTCGCGAGTTTTGCAAGCTCACTTGCTTCTTTTGCAATTTCGTAAATTCCTTTTTTATCAGCATCTTTTATAACAGGAACAACAAGCCCATTCGGTGTATCCGCTGCAAACCCGATATGGAAATATTCTTTTAGAACTAAATCATCTCCATCGAGAGAGCTATTGAATTCGGGGAATTTTTTCAGTCCTGATACGCAAGCTTTTATGATAAAAGAAAGCATTGTAATTTTAATTCCAGCTTTTTCATTTTGTTTATTCGTATCGTTTCTAAATGCTTCTAAGTCAGTAATATCAGCATCTTCGTGATAGGTGACTGATGGAATTACAATCCAATTGCGAGAAAGATTGGCTGCTGAAATCTTTTTAATTCTAGAAAGCGGCTGTCTCTGAGTCGTCCCAAACTTATTGAAATCTACTTTAGGCCAGGGTAATAGGTTTAAGCCGAAACCCTGTGAACTAGCGCCAACTGATGTTTGTCCGCTCATCACAGATTTTATATATTTTTGAACATCTTCCTGTGTGATTCTTCCCTTCGGTCCCGTTCCTTTTACATTGGCTATATCGACTCCTAGTTCGCGCGCATACTTACGAACAGAAGGACTTGCATGACTTGTGCCTGCAATCATATCATGAGTAACCTCTGCTACTACTTGCGGAATTTCTTTTTTTTCCGGCGGTAGAATAGGCGTTGCCGCTTGAATGGGCGCTGACTCCGGTTTAGAAAGAGTAGCCGCTACGGTCGAAGCGGTTTCATCAGCTTCTAAGATTAGAAAAGTATGATCCTTTGAAACCTTGTCGCCGATTTTTACTTTGATTTCTTTTACGATACCTGAGACAGGCGCAGGAACATCCATACTAGCTTTGTCGGATTCGAGAGTAATAAGGGATTGCTCTGCTGTTACCTTATCGCCCGCTTTTACATAAACTTCAATTACAGGAATATCACTGTAATCCCCTATATCGGGAATTTTAACATCAATTAGTTTTGCCATATAAATTCCTATCTCACACTGTTAATGGATTTGGTTTCTTTGGATCGATTCCATATTTTTTGATTGCCTCTGAAACTTTTTTGTATTCAATCTGACCTTCGTCTGCAAGAGCTTTCAGGGCAGCAATCGTCACCCAGTTTCTGTCTACTTCAAAGAAGTGACGTAATTTATCTCTAGTATCAGATCTTCCGAAACCGTCTGTTCCGAGCACGGAAAATCTACGTCCAATATTTTGAATCGCAGGGCGAATTTGCTCCGCAAACATTCTTATATAATCCGTTGCAGCAATCACCGGACCTTTTGTGTCTTTGAGGCAAGACTCAACGTGGCTAAGCTGCATTTTCCCCTCAGGGTTAAGTAAATTATTTCTACTTACATTGTTCCAATCCCGGCTAAGCTCTGTAAAGCTAGGACAGCCCCAGATATCACTTTCTACTCCCCAATCATTTTTCAGCATAACAGAGGCAGCAATTACTTCTCTAAAAATAGTTCCACTTCCTAGAAGCTGCACTTTTAGTTTTGCTTTTTCATCTTTTGCTTTAGATAATTGATACATTCCTTTTAGAATATTTTTTTCTTCGCCCTTAGGAAGACCCGGATGAGGATAATTCTCGTTCATCACAGTGATATAATAAAATACATCTTCCTGGTCTTGGTACATTCTTTTTAAACCATCTTGTAAAATCACTGCGAGTTCAAAACTAAACGTAGGATCATAGCTCACACAATTTGGAATCGTTGCACTCCATAGATGACTATGACCATCCTCGTGCTGTAAGCCTTCGCCGTTAAGAGTCGTGCGTCCCGATGTTCCACCGAGTAAAAATCCGCGGCTTCGCATATCACCGGCTGCCCAGCATAAATCTCCCACTCTTTGAAAACCAAACATAGAATAGAAAATAAAAAATGGTATCATCGCTACACCGTGCGTCGAATACGAAGTAGCCGCTGCTATCCAGTCAGACATTGCTCCTGCCTCGTTGATTCCTTCTTGTAACACTTGACCTTTTTTATCTTCGCGGTAGAACATGAGTTGGTCTTTGTCCTGCGGAGTATAGAGCTGACCCGTTTGACTCCAAATTCCGAGTTGTCTGAAAAGACCTTCCATTCCAAAGGTTCTAGATTCATCCGGCACAATCGGAACAATTCGCTTTCCAATTTCTTTGTCTTTGAGGAGAATATTGAGTATGCGCACAAATGCCATTGTAGTGGAAAGCTCACGTCCATCTGTTGTTGCTTCTAAAAGTGAGGCAAATGCGTCTAAGCCGGGTACTTTTAAGCTTTCTGCTTTTTTTCTTCTCTGTGGAAGATAGCCACCGAGTTCATTTCGACGTGCTTTCATATAGTCCATTTCAGGACTATTTTCCGCAAAGGTAACAAACGGAAGGTCATGTAGTTTTTCATCTGCCACAGGAATTTCAAAATGATCGCGAAATGCTTTTACATCGACTTCACTCATATGTTTTTGTTGGTGTGCAATATTCATCGCCTGACCTGAGCTTCCCATCCAGTAACCCTTTACAGTCTTAGCTAAAATTACAGTAGGCTGACCTTTGTGATTAGCCGCTTCATGATAAGCAGCGTATACTTTATGTACATCGTGACCACCTCGGTTTAAATTCCAAATGTCTTCGTCAGTCCAATCAGAGACTAACGCACGTAACTCGGGCGTATTAAATACATGCTCTCTAATATAAGCTCCGTTCTTAGATCTAAATGTCTGGTATTCCCCGTCTACGATTTCACCGAGACGTTTCATTAAGAGTCCTTTTTTATCTCGCGTAAAAAGTTCGTCCCAGTGTCTGCCCCAAATTACTTTGATTACATTCCAGCCCGCACCCCTAAATTCACTTTCCAATTCTTGAATGATGCTTCCATTTCCGCGAACAGGTCCGTCGAGTCTTTGTAGATTACAATTGATTACAAAAATCAAATTGTCTAATTTCTCTCTTCCAGCCATTCCTATTGCGCCTAACGACTCAGGCTCATCTGTTTCGCCGTCTCCTAAAAACGCCCAGACTTTGCGTGGCTCTGATTTTATGAGTTCTCTATCCTGCATGTATTTCATAAACCGCGCCTGGTAGATTGCCATAATAGGACCGAGACCCATCGAAACAGTTGGAAATTGCCAGAAGTCAGGCATGAGCCAGGGATGCGGATAACTAGAAATACCCTTTCCATCTACCTCGCGTCTAAAGTTAATTAGCTGCTCTTCGGTTAATCGACCGAGCAGGAATGCGCGCGAATAGATTCCCGGGGCACAATGCCCTTGTACATAAACTAAATCCCCGCCGTGTTTTTCGGAAGGTGCGTGCCAAAAATGATTATAGCCGATGTCGTATAACGTCGCGGCAGACTGAAAAGAAGAAATATGACCACCCACATTTGAATCTTCGTTAGCGCGAAGAACCATTGCCATCGCGTTCCAGCGAGTATAAGCGCGGATTTTTCTTTCCATCGCTTGGTCGCCCGGGATTGGACTTTGCTTATCAACGGGAATTGTATTGATGTAGGGAGTCTCTGCGTGGAATGGTTGGACGACTCCATTGACTCTTGCAAATTCAATTTGCTTGTCAATTAAGTAGGCTGCACGATCCGTGCCTTCGACTGCGATGACTCCATTTAAAGCTTCGAGCCATTCTTTTGTTTCTATGGGATCTACATCCACTTGCTTAGCATTTGTAATTGATTGTTCTGGGGTAGCAGACATACTTCTCTCCAATTTAGGAATTAGCCATTTAGATTACTTATATGGACTTTTGTCTATCGAAATATTTTAATTCGCTTCTATCACTTCTTTTGCTTGCAGTGCAATTTCTAATTCTTCATTTGTGGGGATTACTAGCACTTTGATTTTACTTTTATCATTGCTTATTTCTCGAACGTTCTTACTGCTAGCTTGATTTTTATTTTCATCGAGCTCGAATCCAAGCGTGGAAAGATTTTCAATACAAAGTTTTCTAATCTCAGATGCGTTTTCGCCAATGCCTGCTGTAAAAACGATCGCATCTAATTTTGCGTCAAGTCCAACTAAATACGCGCCAATGTATTTTCTTATTCGCTTTACATACATTTCAACGGCGAGTTTTGCATTTTTATCGCCTTCTTCTCTTTTGGCTAAAATATCTCTCATATCATTGAGAGAGGATATTCCCTTTAAGCCGCTTTGTTTATTTAGTATTGTATCAATTTCTTTATAAGAAAGTTTTACATGGTCAGCCAGGAAAAAAGGAATCGCGGGATCAATGTCTCCCGTTCTAGTTCCCATGATAAGACCTTCGAGTGGAGTCATTCCCATCGAAGTATCAAAGCTCTTTCCATTTTTTATAGCACATACACTTGCTCCATTTCCCAGGTGGAGGGTAATCAAGTTTATACTCTCAATTGGTATATTTAAAAATTTTGCTGCGAGTTTCGAAACATACTGATGTGAAGTTCCATGAAATCCATAGCGACGGATTTTATATTTTTCGTAGTATTCGTTCGGTAACGCATAACGGTAATTCCCCTCTGGCATGGTCTGGTGAAATGCTGTATCAAATACGGCAATATT
>JANMOF010000418.1:0-6901 GCA_031368925.1 Leptospiraceae bacterium | reverse complement strand
ATAATTATTAAATTAAAACTCATACAAATAATTTATTATAAAATAAAACATTTTTTTTAATTGATATTTAAATAAAAAAAAAATTTAATAAAATGTAATATACTAAGTTTTAATTTAAAATTTAAAACTAAAACCGACTGTAAAATGAAAAATATGGTGAACAAACTTTTGTTGTTGGTAGTTTTGAACCAGATGTGCTTTAATTGCCTCTCTTCCATACCCATTTGGATCGGCTCCAGAATTCATAGCACTATAATCGTCAACTCCTTTCGTAATTGAATTCACAACTAACTGATTTTGTAATCCATGAACTTTAGATGGATCTTCTACTCGCCCATCTCTACGATTGGTATCTTTGTAAACACCGGCACTCCCGAATCCACTAGATGTATCCCAAATACTAGAATCAGGACGTATCATATCTAATACACTAAAATACATACCACCGTAATTGAACTGAAGCTTAGGGGTAATATCTGATACTCCGCTCCTGTAATCTGATAAATTGGTATGATACTGATACCCTGCAGCTAAATTTGCGGTAATATTAAATTCTTTATCCGCGAAAAACTTATGGCTAATGGATAATCTATGATTACTAGTTCCATTTCCGCCACCGCCCCCCTCTGATGTAACGCGGTAGTACGAAGTATAAGTAGGACTCAAAGCTTTTAGAAATGGGAATTCAAGACCTGTTACAAGCTCGCCTAACGTAACATTATAGTTATCATTGTTAGCAATATAAGCTCCAGTGATAACTTTTCCAAATCTGGTATTGTATTTATACGTAAACGATGCGTCGAAAATATCTTTCAGACCATTTTTCTCCTTTCTCATTTGGATAGAGGTAGGATCTTTTGGATTTGCTTTATCTCGTGTCAGAGCATCGTTGATTAAAATACTTGGATTTCCAGATTGCGCTGACTCTAAGTATTTTTGAGAAAAATCTGTTTTATCACCTGGAGCAGTCTGCATATAATAGTCATTATCCCTATTTGCTCTATGTGCAGTCGGACTATAGACATTCATCCCAATACTAAAATTCTCCGTTGGGTTATAAGCAACCCCTGTTACAACATTCCATGCTTGCGGAATAGAATTGTAAGCCATATTATCACGTTGCGAAAGTTTATTGCCTAGCACACTAAAACCACGAAACCAAATATCATTTGAAAAGTATTGATTAAATGTAATAGGATTAACTACCTCACCCGCTTTAGCCGGTGGGGATGCGACTTCCACTTTTTCAGTAGCTGTGGTCACTTTGCTCGACTCTTCTTTTACGGGAGTCGGCTTTTCATTTTCCACAATGGTTGGTTTTTCTTCAATCGCCACTGGTTCTTCTGTCTTAACAGCAAGTCCAATATCTTCTTTATTTTCTTTTTTCTCTGTAACTTGTGGCTTTTCTTTTACAAGGGTTGTCTTTGTTGCTGGTTTCTGTTTTTGCTTTCCTTTTTTCGTTTTCTGTGCTTGTAAAGAAATTGTAACCAAAAGGGAAAAGATTATAATTATTCTAACTATACTTAAAAATTTCATTCACTACCTACTCGTATTGGAATTTTTTCTTTTGATATCGAGTTTACAGAATCATTTTAGCAAAATGTAAGTTGTCACTGCTCAAAAGTAATAACCACTTAAAAAACAAATGGATAAGATTGTCAAATAGAAACAGAGGATAATATGATGTTTAGTGAAAAAAAATTAGAAAAAAAATTTTTTCTGTTAATTTTTAATAAAACATTATAGTCAAAGTTTTTTTCATTGACTCAAAAATATTTCTACTTGTGAATGACACTTGTCTCCCGGCTTAAAAAACTATGAAAACAACTAATATCATTATTCCCCTCTTCATTTTAACGTTCTTTTTTCCTTTCTGCAAAGAAAAAAAGAACGAAATTCTGTTTGATCCTCAGGACAAATACGATGCGGCAATTTTAAATTGGGTAGAGATTTTTCAACCATCGACTCTTAACAAGCAGGAAAGATTGAATGAGCTTCTTTGGTTCAAAAACACTGCCAAGAATTTCAGAGGCAAAAAGATAAAGACTGTTGCGGAGAATATTGATACTCATTATTGGGAAAGTAGAGTGCTAGCTAAAGCATTTTATGATATTACTGGAATTGAAGTAGAGCATGAAATTATTGGAGAGGGTGATGTAGTCGTTCGTATCATGGATCAAATTGAAAACGACAAACAGTGGTATGACGCATATGTAAATGACGCCGATATGGTAGGAACACATTTAAGAACACAGGGTGTCGTAGTGTTAAGTGACTATATGAAAAGTGAAGGAAAAGATTTTACAAATCCCAACCTCGATCTAAATGATTTTCTCAATTTAGAATTTGGGCAAGATTACGACGGTAATCAGTTGCAACTTCCCGATCAACAATTCGCTAATCTCTATTGGTTTCGCTATGATTGGTTTACACGAGAAGATATAAAAAAACAATTTAAGCAAAAATACGGTTACGAACTTGGAGTTCCTATTAATTGGGCGGCTTACGAGGATATTGCGGAGTTTTTTACAAACACACCAATAGATGGAAAGAAAGTGTATGGTCATTCTGATTATGGTCAACCTGGCGCTTCATTAGGTTGGAGATTTACCGATGCCTGGCTTTCGATAGCAGGAGTGGGTGACAAGGGTTTACCGAACGGACTTCCTGTGGATGAGTGGGGAATTCGAGTAGAAAATAAAATTCCTGTAGGCTCGTCGGTTTCTCGTGGCGGAGAATTAAATGGTCCCGCGGCAGTTTACGCACTTACTAAATATATCGATTGGATGAAACTCTATGCACGTCCAGATGCATTCAAATTAGATTGGGCAACTCATGGTCCTACTGCATCAGAGGGAAATGTCGCTCAACAAATATTCATGTATATCACATGGCTATCAGACGCAAGATTTCATAGTGCTGACAGTCCTGTTTGCGATAAATATGGAAAACCTAAATGGAGAGTAGCCCCTACTCCACATGGAAAGTATTGGCAAGAAGGAATGAAAGTTGGATACCAAGATGCAGGAAGTTGGACGATCCCTAAGAATGTTCCAGAGGACAGAAAGAAAATGGCATGGCTTTGGGCACAGTTTACTGTCTCCAAGACAGTAGATCTAAAAAAATTCTCTATTGGTGGAACGCCTATTAGAAAATCTACGATTAATTCTGATTATCTCTCAAAGCGATTAGATGACTATGGTGGGCTAATAGAGTTTTACCGCTCTAGAGATGAAAAGGCTTGGACAGATAGTGGACCTAACGTTCCTTACTATTCAGGTCTTTCAGCTCTTTGGTGGAAAAATGTTGCCAAAGCAATTACCGGTGAATTTACACCGCAAGAAGCGATGGATAATTTAGCAGAAGAACAAGATGAACTCATGTCCAAAGTAAATTTAAAGGCTTACGCCCCTAAACTCAATCCAAAGAAAGATCCAAGTTATTGGTTTGCACAACCAGGATCTCCGAGACCAGAGATCAAAGAAAGAGAAACTCCGAAGACAATTGCATACGAAGAACTTTTAAAACAATGGACAAAGGAAGGTAAACAATGAATACCCTAAACAAAATAGAAAAAGTATTTACCCTTCAAAGGTTTACGAAGTTGTCCCTCCGAAAAAAAGTAAATTTCATCGGTATCTTTATTATACTTCTTTTTTCCGTAATTCTTTTTGTAAAAGTTCTTCCGCTTTTAGAAGCAGGGAAGTTAGAAGAAAGACGTGGAAAATTAAGAGCGGTGGTTAATTCCGTTGTTTCCCTCATTGACCATTATGAAAGAGGACTCCGAAAGCAATCATGGAAGACTGACCCAACCCAGCCTAGAAATATTGAAGAAGCAAAAGCGAGGATAATAGAAAATCTCCGCTATATGCGTTATGATAAAACGGAATATTTTTTTATTCTAGATGGAAAAGGAAAAATGGTAATGCATCCTCTCAAGCCTGAATTAGAAGGGCAATATATGATGGATACAAAAGGTCCTAAAGGAGAGGCGATTTTTCATGATTTGGTTCTCGAATCACAAAGAGATTCAGAAGCATTTGTAAGTTATACTTGGCAATCTAAATACAGCCCGCTTATTTTTGAACCACAGACATCGTATGCAAAATACTACTGGGCATGGGATTGGATTGTATGTTCCGGTGTTTATACGCAGGATATTTTAGATTCAATGCAAGAAATTAATTATCTTTCTGCCGGCTACGTAGTAGTTACCTCTGCATTTACAATTTTTATTTTATTTATCTTTGTATATTTCAATCTCTCAAAACCACTTATGAATCTCTTAAAGGGTATTGAAGAAATAAAAAAAGACAATTTGGATCACGTAGTGGAAATGCGCTTTGATGATGAGCTAGGTCATATTACCCGCCAGTTCAATGCGATGACGGAAAATCGAAAACAAAATCAGGAAGAACTAATTCAATTAAATGCATCTCTTGAAACAAAGGTAATACAAAGAACTGCAGAATTATCGGATACGTTAGAGCAAGTCCAGGAATTGAAAGTAAAGCAAGATGGAGATTATTTCTTGACCTCTCTTTTATTATCTCCTTTGCAATCAAAGAGTGCGGAAGAAGAAAATATCAAGACAGAATTTTTTATTAAACAATATAAAACGTTTTCCTTTCGCCAATGGAACGCTGAATTAGGCGGTGATATTTGTATTACCGATAACATAAAATTAAGTGGGCGTAAGTATTTATTTTTTGTAAATGCAGATGCAATGGGAAAATCAATTCAAGGAGCGGGAGGTGCTTTAATTTTTGGAACCTCTGTTAAGGCAGCACTCATTAGAATTAAATTAGGTAAATCTCCAACGATTCTACCTGAAGCATGGCTCAAAAATCTGTATCATGATTTGGATGAGCTTTTTACTACTTTCGACGGCTCAATGCTTATCTCTGCCGTAATGGGATTAATTGATGAAGAAAACGGAACAGTATTTTTCTTAAACACAGAGCACCCATGGCCTGTTCTTTACAGAGATGGAAAAGCCTCTTTTATAGAAGGGGACAATCACTTAATGAAAATTGGAACACCTGAAAAAGAATACAATCTTTTGCAAATTAAGATTTTCCAATTAATGGATGGAGACACATTTATAGCAGGGTCTGACGGTAGGGATGATATAATATTAAATGGAACAGATGATGTAAATCATGACGAAACTTTATTTCTAAAAGTAGTTGAGGATTCAGAGGGCGATATTGATTCGATAGTAAAAGGAATCGCTAAAATCGGAAAACTAAAAGATGATTTATCTCTTCTTTCTATTAAATTTAATAAACTTAACGCAGTGGATAATATTGGTTTGTCCGAAGAAGAAAAGAAAATTCTACTGAAAGCAACTAAGCTACATAAGAACGATGAGAATAAGGAAGCTTTGGCGCTATTGAAGAAAAGCTTTGATCGCAAACATTTTTCTATTCCTGTTTTCAACCTGACTAAAAGAATTTACTTAGTAGAAAAAGATTATCTACAATATTCTAAACTTCTGATTCGTTACCATATGCTGTATCCTGAGAAGAATGAAAATCTTTTAAAAATTTCTAAGGCTTTAGTTCTATGCAATCAACCAGAACAAGCTGCTGATTATGCAGAATGCTTTAGAGTAAGAGAGCCTCTCAATGAAGAGAATTTGCTACACCTAGCAAAGATATATAAGCTATCTTTTCATTATAATGTTGCACTTCGCAGGTTGAATGAAGTTCTAGAACTGAATCCATCCAATGAAGAAGCAATTAAACTGAAAGAAAATATTGAATCACTTATTCACCAGGCAAATGTCATTAACTTGGATGAACCGGTATTAGAAATTTCAAAATTCGATTATTAGATTCATTTATTATTAACTCTTCTTCCATACGCAACCCAATCGCTATGGGAGAAGCGATTTGATTTTGAAAGCCAAATTAATTTCGTGTTACTTCATAACATTCTTTTATTTCGAAAGTGCAGGATTCAAATTTATATCCTCCGTCAAATTCAAATTACCCGTTAAAAGAATTTTACGAGTTTTTAGAGACAGTATTTCATAATGATAAGTATTAGATTTAATTTTATCGAAATCTAAATCTTCGAGAGGAATAAAGATCTTATCCTCTTGAAACTCGAATTCCTTTATTGGTTTGTGATTTGGGAAGATAATTGCCATACCTGCAGTAGGAACAATTCCTATTTTAGTTGCGTTTCCTTTTTTAATTTCTTCCCGAATTCTTTCCCGTGGTTCTGATATTAATCGAAATGGAATCGTTGGAAGCTCTAATAAAACAGCAGATTTATAAACATAATCTGCTGCAATCAATACAGGAATTGCTACTACAAAACAAAAAATAACAACAGAGCCATCACATATGGGTTCATTGTTTTTTTTATTATCTGATATTATTTTATGTGTATAATCGTTTAACCTATAATCTTTATTTTCCTTATACTTTTCTTTGATGAAATCAATTTGGTTATCCTCTTCAACTCTATACCCATCTAAAAGTAAATATAAACCTTCCTTTGTAATGCTATGAGTCAGAACAAATACATCGCTTTCTACTTTTACATTCTTCGTATTAATTTTCTCTGATTCTAGAATCGTTTCCCCTTTTGTATATATAGTGAAACAATTGGCAAGGAAAAGAAGAATTAAGTAAATAACTACTCTCATGCGAATAATAGTATTTATCCGTAAAGTGTTGTAAAGTTTTTTTATTTTCTTTCTAGCGCAATCAACGAATTTGTATTCAACTTCTCGATAATTCTATCTCATTCTAATTCTATAAATTAAATGCTTAAATACCACTTCTCGCAAATAAGTTCCACTATTTTTCTACAAAGGGGTACTCCCCATTCTCAAAAGCAGAGTATCCAATTTTAATTCAGAATTTACTTTTGAGAATGGGTATAG
>JANMOF010000405.1:0-2423 GCA_031368925.1 Leptospiraceae bacterium | reverse complement strand
TGCGTGTTCCATTTGCATCAAATTCAGAGGCTAAGTCTAAAACAGGGTAAGCAAGAAGTGTAGGCAAACCAAGAGAAGCCTCTCCTCCTCCGAATCGGAGAATGAAAGCAATTAGAAATCCTGCTACTGCTCCATAGAAATTTGCTTTCTTATCGAATAACGCCGTAACAAGAGCCGGGAATAACAAGCAATAGACGAAGTCACTACACAAAATCCAGAGTGTATAAATACTCTGTACTTGCAGGGCAATCAGAGTGGCTAAAATTCCATTCACCCAAACAAAGATTTTTATAAGCATGTTGATTTTTTCCTTTGATACACCTGGATCAATGAGAGGACGGTAAATATTCCAAACAGACATAGAAGCAGCAGAAAGCATGGAGGAAACAACCGACGACATAACAGCAGTAGCCACTGCTCCAAGTCCCACTGTTGCAATTGCGGTAGGAGTCAAATACTTCATTACATATGGTAAAATGTTCAAAGAATTCTCAGGCGGACCTCCGAAAGAAGTCCAATCAGTAACGCCCCCAACCATCCCGATGATAATCGGTGGAACAGCAGCAAATAGGCAAACAAATCCTGCAATTACTGAAAAATTCACTGCCGCCTTATCAGTCTTAGCCGCAAGAACTCGTTGAAAATAGCTATGCCAGGGAATTCCTCCAAATACGAGTAAAAATGCATAATCCCACCATACCCAATACGAAGATCCGAGTGCTTTATCCGAAGGAAAGAAAGAAGCGGATTCTCCCCATTTTGCGCTATACGCACTCCAAGTAACAGATAATCCCCCACTCGATTCTAAAATAAACGGTAATATGATTCCGAGTCCCAAAAATAAAAGCGTAAGCTGAATCACATCCGTTAAGGCTACTGCCCATAAGCCACCAAGAGCGGTATAACCAATTGCGACGGCTGCTGATAGAACAACGGATACACTAAAATCAAGACCAATCACAATTCCAAACGTAGAGCCAAGTGCAGAAAGAATTGCAGCAGTCCAAAATAATTCTCCTACAAGTGCCGGAAGAAATAAAACCGCCGCCATTTTTTTTCCGAAACGCTGTTCGAGTGGATCAATCATAGTACGGTATCTAAATTTTCGCATAATCTTCGCAAAAAATATTCCACCGAATATGAGGCTAAGAGCATATCCCCACGGAGCTTGCAACCATACAAGCCCACTCTTATAAGTAGCCTCTGCACTCCCGTTGATGTAACCACCACCAAGCCAGGTAGCGGACATCGTAAACACAGAAATCCAAAGCGGAATATTTCTTCCACCTAATAAAAAATCCTTCCCATCACTTTCGCTATTTTTCCAATGAGCAATATAACTACCCGTAAAAAAAGTAAGCGCAAAGAAAACAAGGATAACAAAAAATCCACTCCAAAATATCTTTGCATTCTCACCCCAAAGGTAAACATAAAGGGCAGATAAACACAACAATGAAATCATAAAAAGCGTCGGTAAAAGTTTTTTAAATTTCATTTTACTACTATTTTTTCGTTTTTGATGAACTGAAACTACAAACTATTTTTGTGCAAAGCTATGTGACTCATCAATTGCTAGTTCATTTGCTGGTGCATGTTTTTGTGTAAGCCTCGATACCAGGATAATACTAATTAGCCCACTAACCATTGCAAAGGTTCTAAATGGAAATAATACTGCAATCCTACTTCCATCAGCTCCTATTTCAGCAGCCGCATCAAAGATTGGATAAGGTAGAATAGTAGGCAAACCAAGAGAAGGCTCTCCTCCTCCGAATCGAAAAATAAAGGCAACTAGGAATCCTGCAAATGCCCCATAAGAATTAGCCTTCTTATCAAATAGAGCAGTCACGAGAGCAGGGAATAACAAGCAATATACAAAGTCGCTACATAAAATCCAAAGAGTGTAAATACTTTGCACTTGTAAAGCAATGAGTGTCGCCAACGCGCCATTAACCCATACAAATACTTTTACAAGATGATTGATTCTATCCCGACTAATCTTTGGCTCAAATAGAGGACGATAAATATTCCAAACAGTCATTGATGATGCAGAAAGAATCGAAGAGTCTACTGACGACATAACAGCCGTAGCCACTGCACCGAGTCCAATCGTGGCAACTGTAGTTGGAGTTAAGTATTTAATCACGTAAGGCAATATGTTTAAAGAATTTTCAGGTGCTCCACCAAACGAAGTCCAGTCCGTAACACTACCCACCATCCCAATAATGATAGGAGGGACAGCAGCAATTAAACATATAAAACCGGCAATTACTGAAAAACTAACTGCCGCCTTATCTGTCTTAGCCGCAAGCACTCGCTGAAAATAACTATGCCATGGAATTCCACCAAAGACCAACAAGAATGCATAATCCCACCACACCCAATTGGAAGAACCAAGTGCCTTATCCGATGGAAATAAAGAAGCG
>JANMOF010000397.1:0-13242 GCA_031368925.1 Leptospiraceae bacterium | reverse complement strand
GATATTGTTTTCGAAGGTCATATGCGGTTTTTTAAATTCATGGGGCATGATGTGACTGATGTATACGGAAGAAGTCTTATTTTTGCCAATGCAATCATTCTATACAAGGGAGAGCTACTTGCGGATGACGTTGTAAGAATCGAGGTGTGTGCTGACAATTTCCTTGAAAAAGGTTGCGATTTATTTTTTCATTTAACCAAATATGGCGGTAAAATTCCAGTTGCCGACATAAAAATAAGAATGCTTTTCTTTGACTACGCAATTAGAAAAGTAGCGCTTGTTCCAGAAGAATTTAAAGCAAAATGTTTGAAATTACTTAACAAAGACAAGGAAGTCGCCGTTTCCTCTTCCGGGGCAAATAATAATTCACCGCTTTGGAATAAAGCTCATCAATTTGTTTTAAATCTCTATCAAAGCACAAACAAATTTCCAAAAGAAGAGATGGAACACCTAACTCCCCGTATCCGCAAGGCAGCAACCTCCCTTCCTTTATCAATAGTAGAAGGTTCCAAAAGAAAAGAAAAAACTGACATACTAAAGTCTTTCGGAAAAGCAAGGGGATTCATTGAAGAGTTAAGGTATTATTTAATTTTAGCCAATGACTTAAGTTATATAAATTCATCCAAGCTTTTGCAAGAATTGGAAGAATTGGATCTTTTACTAAAAGCAAATTATAAATCAACACTTAGCACATTATAAGGAACTATTTATGAAACAATTTGAAGGGAAAGTTGTCATTGTTACCGGTGGCTCATCAGGGGTCGGGAAAGCTACTTGTATTGAGTTTGCAAAGAGAGGGGCTACTGTAGTCGTAAGCAGCAGAAGGGAAAAGGAAGGTCTAGAAACGCTAGGTTTAATTCAAAAAGAAGGCGGCAATGGAATATTTATATCTTGTGACATTTCCAATTCGGAACAGGTAAAAAACTTAGTTGCGGATACAGTTAAGAAATTAGGTCGCTTAGATTATGCGGTCAACAATGCCGGATACTTTGGTGTAAATTCTTTATTAACAGATTACCCAGAAGACGTTTATGAAAAAGTAATTAACACAAATTTAAAGGGGACCTTCCTTTGCTTAAAGTATGAAATCCAGGAGTTAGTAAAAAATGGAGGCTCTATTGTAAACATTGCCTCTGTAAACGGATTAGTGAGTATGCCCTATGGGGTCGGACCATACGCTGCATCTAAACATGCGATTGTAGGATTAACCAAAACAGCCGCTCTTGAATTTGCTGCTAAAAAAGTCAGGGTGAATGCAATTTGTCCCGCGATTATTGAAACAGAAATGATGTCTGAAATTTTTAATGCATCATCAAATCCTGAAAAAGCAAAGCGAAATATGGATATGTCTCATCCAATGCAAAGGATGTGTCAACCAGAAGAAGTTGCAAAATCCGCAGTATGGCTTTGTTCTGATGAAGCATCATTTATTACAGGAGTTGCATTACCAGTGGACGGTGGTTGGACGGCACAATAAAATCAATATCCTTTCTTGTGAAGTTTGAAAACAATTTTAGAATCAGCGATGGCTGTTTCTATCTCCTCTAGGATATCGTCTATATGCTCAAGTCCAACAGACAATTGAAGCAAATTAGAACTTGCCCCTAGTTGCAATCTTACGCTTTCAGGTAGAGGTAAATGAGTAGTAGACGCTGGATGAGTTACGGATGTGCGAATACTTGCATCAGTTGGATTTGCAAACTTTTTCATGCATTCAATAAACCTGCGTCCTCGTACTACTCCTCCCTGCATAGAAAAGCTTAAAATACCTCCTCCAAATTTCATTTGCTTCAGAGCTACTTGATGACTGGAATGGGAAGTTAAAAATGGATAAACAACTTTTTCTATTACGCTATTTTTTTCTAAATATTCAGCAACTCTAAGCGCATTTGTAGAATGCCTCTCCATTCTAACGGCTAACGTTTCAAGTCCGCGTCCAAGAACCCAAGCATGAAAAGGAGAAAATCCAGATTCACTTTCTACACTGGAATTTCTAATCTTTGCTATTGCCTTTCCTGTGCCGAGAATAATCCCACCCGAGATTCTACTTTGTCCATCCAAATAGAGTGAGTCAGAATAGATGACACAATCAACGCCGAAATTGGAAGATGTTTGTAGGAATGGAGTGCAATAGGAATTATCCAAAACCAGAAGCAATGAATGCTTCGTAGCAAAATCACGTAGTAGCTCTAGATCAGGAATCTGAATACTCGGACAGGAAAGTGCTTCTACAAGAATTAGTTTTGTTTTTTTATTTACGTGTAATTTCCATTTTTTAGGTCTGAATAAATCCATAACTGCAAAGGAAATTCCCATCTTCTGACTGAGGCTCGTAACTATTTTTAAAATCAAAGGGGAACAGGTTTTAGAAATTAAAATATGATCTCCCGTTTTCGTTAAACCTAAAATCGTTTGATAGATTGCTAAATTCCCGGAAGAACATAAGATTCCATCTTCTGTGTTTTCGATTTCACAAAACTTATGAATTAAATCTTGGTTGGCAAATGGTAAATTCGCTTTAAGATAAGAATCAGAATAATTTTCTGAACTTTGATCGAAATGAGTAAATGGTTGAAGCCCAAAACTACGAACGGAATACGTATCGGAAACTTGATCAAGATTATTCCTAGTTGCCAAATGCAATGCTTTTGTTTCGAAACGGTTTTTACTCATTGAAATCGTCCTAATCTGTTTTACTAAAAAGAGAATTGATAAAGGCTTAAAATTATTGCATCAACATTTTACACTTTTGATAACATGTTATTATATTGACTATACAATCATCGAATCAGTGAGTAAAAATAATAAGAACGCATTTAATATTCGGGTTTATAAAAGTCGAAATATAATGTAAGCAGGGAAAATGATTTGCATTTTCGATGAATCATTATTATGATGATGAGGAAGTAAATTAGTTTTCAAAATGCACACAGTGGGACATAAATAAAGAGGCTTGTATGAAACGTTATCTCAGATATTTTATCAGTATATTTCTAATCACAGTAATGAGTCTCTTTATAGATGCATGTAGAAAGAAATTTATTCCAGAAGAATTTGAACTTATCTCTTCCAGATTTGGCGAATTTAAAATGTTTGATCAAATCCTCGATGGAAAACTTATTAAGAGAATTATCCACAAGAATGATGATGTTTATGAATCGGCAAATCTACAATTAGTTCAGTTAAACCAAATTATCCAACTAAGCTCTGCAGATATGTTTTTATTTACGGTTGAATCTTTCGATGACAATTCCGAATGCCCGGCGAAGTTTCTCGTGATTACCCTGAGTGCAGATGGAAAATTCAAAACCTTCCCCGAAATCGGAAACTGCAATGACATTCCTGATGTGCAGGATAATGGCGAACAGGTAACATTTACATTTGACTCTGTAATGTCTTATTCTCCTGTTACTTACCGTTACGAAAATGGAACGATTGAATTAATAGAGAATCCTAAAAAAACAGCAAGAATTCTTAACAATAAGTAGATTTTTACATGAAAACATTTTCAACCCACGTAAGTGGACTCGACACCTCTCCTATTCGTAAAGCATTTGAATTAGCGGCTACGTTAGAAAACCCGATCAATCTTTCTATCGGACAACCGCATTTTGCCTGCCCTCCAAATATTATTGCCGCAATGAATAAAGCGGCTACTGACGGTAAGACCGCATATACGTTAACCGGCGGAATTCCAGAACTCAAAGAAGCCCTTGTTAAAAAATACGAAGCAGTAAACAAGATTAATTATGCAAGTCCCTCGAGGCTTCTTGTAACATCTGGAATCAGTTCCGCCTTATTACTATTATTCTCTGCTCTTATCAATGAAGGTGATGAATGCTTAATTATTTCTCCTTATTTCTTGATGTACCCTTCTATGCTAAAATTTCACGGGGCGAAGACATACACCCTCGATGAAAAGTTTACAAAAGAAGACACAAAGAAATTAAAATTTCAAAACTTAAAACTAATCATTTATTCCAATCCATCGAACCCAACCGGGTATGTTATGTCAAAAAAGCAGTTAGAGCTTTTAGCAGAACTTGCAGAGGCAAATGATGCTTATCTCATCTCAGATGAAATCTATGAATTATTCGACTATGATAAAAAGTTTTTATCAGTTGGATCATTCTACGAAAAAGCAATTACTCTATCTGGATTTTCTAAAACATATAGCATGACAGGACTCAGGCTTGCCTCTATTCTTGCCAGTGAAGAGGTTATCAAAGTATTAACCACACTCCAGCAGTATACAATCGTATGCGCTCCATCAGTGACGCAATATGCCGGAATAGAAGCATTGAAAACTGATATGAGTTCTTATATCAATGAATACAAGGCAAATCGAGATTATGTGTATGATTCGCTTAAGGATTATTATCCAGTAGATAAGAGTGGCGGAGCATTTTATTTCTTTTTAAAAGTAAAAGGAAACGATGAAGACTTCGTAAAACGTGCCGTACTAGACAAAAAATTAATCGTAGTTCCCGGGTTTATTTTTAACGAGAGCCATAGCTATATTCGAATCAGCTTTGCGAACACAAGAGAAAAATTAGAAATGGGAATGAAAGCACTGCAAGAACTTGCTTAGTATTTATTTTCTATTTTACTTTTATGGATTTTTGATTGCGGCATCTTTCGCGAGCTTCTATACAACACTCGGAGAAAGAATTCTAAAATACTTCTATTCTCCTATTAGAAAGAAATATGGATTCAAAGAAAAATGGAAAATCATTTTCACTAAGCCCAGTGCCTGCGAAAACTGCAATACGAATGTAAAAGCAATTCATCTATTTCCTGTATTAGGATACTTGTTCACTTCTGGAAAATGTAAAGCCTGTGGAGTAAAGATTTCTCCTCATTATCCGTGGATTGAATTTATCTTTGGAGTTTTATTTTGCCTATTCTTCTATGCAAGCGGCAATTTACTATTTTCCTTTTGCATTCTTCCCTTCTTCGGTCATGTTCTAGTTTCCATGATTACTGATTATAAAAAGTTTTCACTGGATTATGAGAATTTGCCTTTCCTACTAATCTTCGGTATGGCAGCTAATTATTTTTTTTATAACGAGTTTCCAGATCTTTTCGATTATGCTGTGCTTGGTGGATTTGTCGCATTCTATTTAATCCTCTGGCTTTTATATCCCAAAGGAATTGGTCTCGGTGACGTTATCTTTGCGCCTGTGTTCGCTTTTCTTTCCGGTCATCCTTACTGGATGGTCTTCTTAAATTCTTCTTATATACTCGCTGTTAGCTGGGCGTTTCTTACCCGAAAGAAAGGAGAGACTATTCATAATAAGCCAATACCAATGGGATTCTTCTTCGGATTTGGAATTTTACTTTCCTTTATCGCGAAGGCATTTAATCATTGAAAACAATTTACAGCGCGAAACCTCTCAGTTGGCGATGCATCAAAGATACTATCTAGGATACTATGAAAGCTACTGTCAAAGCTACTCTTAATCTTTTATAAGTATGAATAAGAGTATCTTTGATAGTAATATTGACAGTATTATTAATTTATCTGCAATTAGAATCTATTTCTTCCTGTCTGCACCCTGGCGTTCGAGCATCCAACCTGGATGTACTGATTTAAAATTGAATATAAAAATTTTTCCGGTTGACCTTCTTAAAGAAGAAATTGAACTTTGTTTAAAAGAGTGAGTAGAAATAAAAAAATCCACTCCGGGAGTAAATGCTATGGGATGGAAATTAGGACAAGCGCTAGAGCGAAAGGTGAAGATCGGGTTAATAGTAATTGGTCTATTTACCATAATTATTAGTAGCAAAATACATTCTGAAGATAAACCAATTGATAGCGAAAATTCAAGTGAAAACAAGGTTGAAAAACTCAAACTGTTAGAGGATAATACAGTTTTACCCCCCGAAGATACTACTCCTTCTGACCCAGCAAGCGCAAACAGTTCCGAAAGTATCCAACCTGTTCAAAATTTAATCTCGCTTGCAAACCAGTTCTATTCAAAATTCACAAAAGGGAAAAAAGCTAATTTTCCTAATGAAAATATGGAGAAGATGCATCGATTCGCAATTACTTACGACCCGATTAGTCGCGCCCATTTTTCGAGAGGAGTATTCAAATTATCCTCTCAAAGAGAAATTCCCGAATTAATTGATTACTCTTTAAAAGGAGATTGGCTTGAGCAAGTAACACGGATGACAAGTGATCCAATTTATGGATATTCAGAAAGTCGCGCTCTTAGAATTTTTGTAGGAAGTCATACAGTCGCCCAATTTTATGAAATACCCTACCCTACTTTTTTCTGCCTATTATTCCAGGAATCTCAGTTTGATTTCAAGGTTCATAGTAAAACCGGAGCAACAGGACTCGGTCAATTAACCGGAATTGCAATCAGGCAACTCCAGATTAACCGCAAAACTATTTCTACTGAAAAAAAGTTGCAGGCAACCATTACTCATCTAGGAAATATCTACCGGGACTCTGTCTTTAAAGAAGTATTAGCAGAGATGGGATTTAAAGCTGAATTTCCAGACTTAAAGCAATTTCCCAAAGCGATTGTCTCGGCTCGAAAGGTTAATAATACTTTTGCGCAAGAAATTGCAAGACAGCTTATAAAGAAAGGTCATAGTTATGGGAAGGATTTTAACCTTGTTAGAAAATTAACCGCTCAAATTAGTCGTGGAATCCTTTTACCAAAAGCTTACGCGGCAGTTCATCCTATTTACATAGACACTTTGACAAAGGCAAAAAATCATCTGGGCAATACACTTAACATCGAGACAAATATTTTACTCTCTGCAATGCATTTACGGTATTACATGGATTATCCGTGGAGAGTGAATGGAGTTCGGATTAGAATGCGACCTGAGGTAAATGCAATATTAGCCGTAGCAGCTTATAACCAGGGACCGGGTGGGGTTCAGCGTTATCTAAACCAATTCAAACAAAGTTTTCCGACAAAAGATTTGAGTAAAATGACACTTGCCGATTTTAAAGCAACCTTCACATCTGCAAGGGTTGCAAATGCACTCAAACAAACTCCCGGTCAAGCAAAAGAAGTATTCGAGCATGTATGGAAAGTAAAATTATGCTCACATGATAAGATTACTAGACCCAGGAGTCGCTAAAAGATTTATGCAAAGTTACAATCGAAGCTAGCTTATTTACTATTAAGAAAATGTTTTATTGGGTTCATCGAGTTCTTTATCTTAATCTTGAATTCAATTTGACATAAAAAAAGATAGCCCATTCATTGAGCTATCTTTCTAGAGTTAATACTAATACCCCGGAGCTTGAAGCCGGGGTAAGACCACATCTACTATACTTCTAATTACGCGATGAACAGCATCTCAGAATAAGTCGGTAGAGGCCAATACTGAGAATCCACAATGAGTTCTAGTTTGTCAGCAACTTCGCGGGCTGCATTCATCTTAGGAATCACGGAATCTCTGAAGTGTTGCGCATGTTTTAAAACATCTGCATCTTCATGATCTAAAGCCTTGTCTAACTCATCTAGTTTTGCTTTGAAAGCATTGTTGAGCTCAGCAATTTCTTTCAACAATTCTATTTGAGGCTTAACCGCTCCATCACCTAAAATTGCTTTAGTCTCATTAATACTCTTTGCTAAATCACCTTGGAAAAGAAGTGTAGCTGGAAGAATTTGACGTCTACCCATATCCACAGTACACTGACCTTCTTGGTTGATTACTTTATTGTAACTTTCGAGAATGATCGCATAACGGCTTTCTACTTCTCTTGCGCTTAAGATTTTGTATTTTTCAAAAACAGCTACATTTTCTGGCTTGATAAAAGCAGGAAGTGCATCTACCAAAGTTTTGTAGTTAGGTAAACCACGTTTAGCCGCTTCTTTCGCCCACTCTTCCGTGTAATTGTCTCCATTGAATACGATTCTCTTATGTTGTTTGATAGTATCGGTTAGAACTTTTTGAATTCCTTTTTCTAATGTCGCCCCACCTTTGATTTCTGCTTCAAGCGCAGTAGCCATTTCGTCTAACGCTTCTGCAACGAATGTATTTAGGAAAGTGTTTGGATAACCGAGCGATAGAGAAGAAGGAACAGCACGGAATTCAAACTTGTTTCCAGTGAATGCAAATGGGGAAGTTCTATTTCTATCTGTAGTATCTTTTGGAAGCGGAGGAAGAGTAGAAACCCCGATTTCCATAAATCCGCCAGCAGTAGAAGACTTAGCAGGTCCCTTTTCGATTTGCTCCATAATGTCAGTCAATTGACTTCCTAGGAAAATAGAAATGATTGCCGGCGGAGCTTCGTTAGCGCCTAGACGGTGGTCGTTACCAGCGTTAGAGATTGCAACACGAAGGAGATCACCATGTTTATCCACAGCCTTGATAGTAGCCGCTAAGAAGAATAAGAACTGTGCGTTGTCATGTGGATTGTCGCCTGGCTCGAGAAGGTTTTGTCCATCGTTAGACGACATAGACCAGTTGTTGTGTTTTCCGGAACCATTTACACCTTTGAAAGGTTTTTCATGGAGGAGACAAGCAAGACCATGTTTGTTGGCAACTTTTTTAAGAACGTCCATTACTAATTGATTGTGATCGAGAGAGATGTTAGTAGTAGCAAAAATAGGAGCCATCTCGTATTGAGAAGGAGCTACTTCATTGTGGCGGGTTTTTGCATTTACCCCGAGTAGCCACAACTCAGCTTCTAGTTCAACCATAAATTCTAAAATTCTAGGTTTGATGGAACCAAAGTAATGATCTTCAGACTCTTGCCCTTTAGGAGGCTTTGCTCCAAAAAGAGTTCTGCCTGTTAAAATTAAATCCTGTCTGAGGTTGAAGAAATTTTTGTCGATACAAAAGTATTCTTGCTCGGGACCAACAGTAGTTGTAACACGAGTAGCATTTTTATTTCCAAAAAGTCTTAGAACTCTAAGCGCTTGCTCAGATAAAACGTCCATTGAACGTAAGAGTGGAGTTTTTTGGTCTAAAGCTTCTCCAGTGTAAGAGCAGAATGCAGTTGGAATAACGAGAGTTGTGTCTCGTATAAAAGCAGGAGAAGTAGCATCCCAGGCAGTATAACCGCGAGCCTCGAAAGTAGCACGAATTCCACCGGATGGAAAAGAAGAAGCATCAGGCTCGCCTTTTACGAGTTCCTTTCCACTAAATTCCATGATAACTTCACCGACTTCTCTCGGGCTGATAAATGAGTCATGTTTTTCGGCAGTTAACCCGGTAAGTGGATGAAACCAATGAGTATAGTGAGTAGCTCCATTTTCTAAAGCCCAATCTTTCATTGCATTTGCGACGATATCGGCGACTTCTGGCTCTAAAGGTTTACCTTCATTGATGGTTTTTTTTAGGGATTTGTAGATACTTTTAGGTAAACGATCTTGCATTACCTTATTGCTGAAAACCTTGCTTCCGAATAGTTCAGGCACCGGTGTGTCAATAAAATCATAACCAGAATCCTCTGGTATGTAGTCTGTAATTCTAGCTATAGCTTCTTGTCTGGCTGTTCTGAGATTCATATTTTTTCCTTAACCTTGTATTGTTATACAGTTTGCACTATTTTAGAACATTCTGATTTTGAAAATGATATTTTCCCATTTGAAAGTCAAAATAGCTGTATTTTAGCAATATTAAAGCAATTTTTGTGCCAAGGTTGGATAAGAATTTTGAAGGCTCGCGGATTCATAACTTTGTTGATTCTCGTTCTTGCAAGTATCTCGATGCAAAAATAAATAATACCTTTTTAATATTAATTCGATGTCTAACCATTAGACCTTCGTTTGGGTCGGGAGTTAAAAATGAAAACAATTGAATCAGTTATTCCAGCAATAAGGACTATGGAAGGAGAAGGTTTTTATGTAAACCGCCCTTTTCCAACACAGACCTTAAACTTTTATGATCCATTTTTACTTTTAGATGAAATGGGACCATCCGTTGTAAAACCCGGAGAAGCAAAAGGCGCACCCGATCATCCTCATCGTGGTTTCGAGACAGTAACCTACCTGATGGAAGGAGAATTTGAGCATGAAGATTCTGCGGGAAACCGTGGAACGATTGAAACCGGTGGAGTCCAATGGATGACTGCTGGAAGTGGAGTTGTGCATTCGGAAATGCCTTCCCGCAATATGAAGGCTAATGGTGGTAAGCTACATGGATTCCAACTCTGGGTAAACCTTCCCGCAAAATTAAAAATGTCCTCTCCCCGTTACCAGGAAAAGAAAAATGAAGAGCTTCCTATTTATGAGAAGAATGGTGTTTGGATAAAAGTGATTGCAGGAAATATATTTGATGTTAAGGCAGAGATTAACACCTATACTCCCATACTTTACTGGCATGTCAAAATCCAGCCCGGCGGTAAAATAGAATTACCCGTTGTTGAAAATTATAACCTATTTGCCTACTTGATTTCGGGCAAAGGAATTTTCGATCCTGGAGAAAGTGAAATCTCCGGCAAACAGATGATTATCTTCGGAGAAGGAAAAGGAAATTCTATCACTGTTGAAAACACATCTGACGAAGTATTAGATTTTCTACTTCTAGGCGGTGAACCTATCAGAGAAACTGTTGCTCGATATGGTCCGTTTGTAATGAACACAAAAGAAGAAATTTATCAGGCAGTCGAGGACTATCAGACTGGAAAATTTGCGGCTATAGTGCGTTAGGATTTTTTTCTTATCCCAAGCTTTGCTTGACTGGAATCGTTTAGGAAGAAATGTATTTTTAAAATGCGTACCTCGAAAAAAAAGACGACGACTTCGAATCAAAAGCATTTCATTTTGATTCGAGGTCTTATAAGGGAGGCTGCTCATTGGGGTAACTTCCCGTTACTCTTAAAGAAAGCTTTCCCAAAATCCAAAGTCACTACTTTAGATATTCCTGGGGCGGGGATTTACTTTGACTCCGCTTCTTTTTTATCAATAGAAAAAATGGTAAAAGAAATGCGCCCCAAATACTTAGAAGCTAGAACCGAAAATGAAGAATGTATTCTAATTGCAATTTCATTGGGTGGTATGATCGCAGCACAATGGATTAAAGATTACAAGGATGATTTTCAAAAAGCTATTTTAATTAATACTAGTTACAGTGGCTTTTCTAATCTATTTGAACGTTTAAAACCAAGCGCTCTCTTCTATCTTCTAAAAGTTCCTTTTTTAAAAGGTCGTAAAAAGGAAGCAAGAATTTTGAGTCTAGTCTCCAATCATTTGGAAGGATATACTCATACCTTAAATCTATGGGATGATATACAACGATTAAGACCTGTTAGCCTACAAAATACATTTCGCCAACTAATTGCTGCTGCTAGATTTAGAATTGGAAATTTTAAACCCGATATTCCGATTCTTATCCTTGCCTCACTTCATGATCGAATGGTAGACGTAGAGTGTTCGAGAAGGATTGCAGATAATTGGAATATGCCTATATACGGACATCCAACGGCGGGCCATGACCTGTCTGCCGATGACCCAGATTGGATTGTGGAAAAAATAAAATCATTTCTCTAGTTTAAGTGAATGCCACGGAGGCACAGAGTCACGGAGGGTTATGGGATTATTGTGCCAATTTTATTCATATGCATCATGCGAAAGAGAACTTGATGAAAAATTTAGAATCGCAACTATATGGCTTGCAAACCTGAATTACGAAACCAAACAATATTTTGTAGAATTGACTCCCCTGAAATTTCTTTGTGACTCTGTTTATCCACCCGCGAAGCGCCCAACGCCTTCGCATGGCAAATCTTATCACAGACTATTTGGTTGAAACACTATCCAACTGAATAATACAAATAAAAGAGAAACTACAGTAGCAAAAGAAAGTCCAAAACTAGGAGAGAGTGGCTCTGTAGTCGCTTCCCCTTTGTCCTCTGTCATAAATGCAGAAACGGTTACTCGTAAGTAGTAGTAAATCGCAATCGCTGAATTAATCACACCTACAATAAGTAAGAAACGATTTAGGAAATGGTCGGACTCAGCAATTTTTTGGAACAAAAATAGTTTTGTCCAAAATCCGCCTAATGGTGGTATACCGCCTAGAGAGAAGAAAATAGCGAGTAGTCCAACTGCGGTTAACGGCTTTTTGCCGACTAAGTATTTAATAGAATTGTAAGTAATGATATACTTTCCGTTTTCTAGGTAAGCGATGATTGCAAATGCTGCTATATTCATGAAGGAATACATGATGAGATAGTAAATCACTTCCATCTTCGCTCCACATACAATCCCTGCTACCACATACCCAGCATGAGAAACAGAAGAGTAAGCTAGAACACGTTTGAGGTTATCTTGTTGTAAAGCGAATACGTTGCCAAGTGTCATAGAGAGTGCAGCAATTCCGCCAATCACAATCATCCATACATTGGGAGTCTCTACCATTGGAACATATTGGAACAAAATCAGCATTAACCCCATAGCAGCAGCTTTAGGTCCAGATGCCATAAATCCAGTGATTGTAGTAAGTGCTCCTTCGTATACGTCCGGTGTCCAAGAATGAAATGGAGCAAGGGCTACTTTAAAACAAACACCCACTAGAAATAATCCAAATCCAATCTTGGTAAACATCGCAATTTCGCCGCCTGCATTAAGCGGTCGTAGAGCAGCGTCTAATTGTGTTGATCCGCTTCCACCGAATAAAAACGCAATTCCCATTAACATAAATCCAGAGGAGAAAGCTCCGAGTAGGAAGTATTTGAGAGTAGCCTCAAGGCTTCCCATTTCGTTATGAGCCATACCAATTAATACATAGAGGCTAACAGAAAGTAACTCAAGCCCGACAAAGATTACAATCAAATCCGCACCAGTTGTCATGAAATACATCCCAGTAACCGCAAATAACATAAGCGGATAAAACTCTGGAAACGTAATCCCGTGTTGGTTTAGAATTCGAGGCGAGGCAATCACAGTAAGGAAAGCTGTCACCATGTAAATTATATTTAACCACATCGTAATATCATTAATCGCAACTTGGTTATTGAAAAAAAGTCCTTTGCCTGGTTTCGTATTGTAATTAAAAATCGCAAAGTACAATGCCACAAGTAAAGTAGTTCCAGTCAGGTAACGAATCACCCGGTGGTCATTGCTATGATACACGAACTGAATTAATAAAAAGAACAAACCTACACCTGATAGAATCAGTGCAGGTAAAATAGAAAGTAGATCGGTTGCATTAGGAGTAAATACCATTTTACTTCTTCTCCTCTGTTACAGGTGCTTTTGGTTCAGGCGTAGGCTCAGGATGTTCTGGATTTACATTCACTGGAGCTGCTGGTTTGGATGG
>JANMOF010000382.1:0-9232 GCA_031368925.1 Leptospiraceae bacterium | reverse complement strand
CATGAATTGCTTAGCTATGAGGGTAGCGAAATCTATTTTTCTAAAATTAATTTTAGTGGAAAAACATTTGGCAATATTCTGGAATCCTTTCCGCTCGCCATTCCTATTGGTATTCGTCGGAATAATGAAATTATCCTTTGTCCCGATGCGGATTATGTGATGAATGCGACAGATGAATTAATCATGATTGCTGACTCCGAAAAATCTATTCAGTTTAAAGAAAGTCAACTGGAGTCCAAAAGCATTTCTTTTTTATATGGTCAAAATTCAAATAACATACAAGAAGAATTCATTGCAATTGTCGGAATGAATTCAAGAGTTCTTTATGTCATTGAAGAGTTTGAAAAATTAGGTAAGAAAATTTTTATTTATGCAAATGAATCTGAGTTAAAATGGAAATCGAAAGTAGCCAGTTTGAATTCAATGGAGGAGAAAGAAGTTTTTATTTTTCCCTGTGAATTTATTTCTGAATCAGAAATTATGGAAAGAATTCCACTGGAAAAATTTGATAAGATATTAGTATTATCCTCCGAAGAAATTCCAGAGCATGGAAAATCCTCGAGCGAAGACACGGACACTCTTTTTAAAGTTCTAAAATTAATTCATCTAAAAAAGAAAAATCCAGAAATATATAGATACCAAATTCTTTGTGAAATCCAAAATCCCGAAAATGAAGAAATCGTTCGAAAAATTCCAGAGTCTAATTTTAATTATGTGCTAGGAAATTTAATTGTAGCAAAGATATTAAATATGGAATTGATTAACCCGGGAATTTTGCAGATTTACGAACAGCTTCTACAAAAGGGCGGAGTGGATTTAGATATACAGCCTCTCTCAATGTATTTAGATTCAGAAGTTGATTTCCAAACTCTACTTGGAAATTTATATAGGCAGAAGAAATGGATACTTATCGGTTATGTTGAAAGCGGGACAGAAAAAATCTGGCTTAACCCAGATAAGGCTAAGATTATTTACCCGCAGGATCAATTGATTTATCTTGCGCAGAGTGAATACAAAATAGAAAGAACCTATTTATGAAAAAAGCAGTAATTGTTGATGGAGTTAGAACTCCTTTTGGAAGATACAAGGGCGCGTTAAAGAGTATTCGTCCTGATGATCTCGCGGCTATCGTTATTCAAAATTTAGTCGATAGAAATAAAATTTCTTCCTTTAAGATTGATGACGTTATACTTGGTTGTGTCAACCAGGCAGGTGAGGATAATCGTAATGTGGCGCGCATGTCACTTTTACTCGCAGGGCTTTCTGAAGAAGTTGCTGGTGTAACTGTAAATCGACTTTGCGGATCTGGATTAGAAGCAATTAATCAAGCTGCCATGCAAATTGAAACAGGTAGAGCTAAGCTTCTGATTGCCGGTGGAGTGGAAAGCATGACAAGATCTCCTCTTGTCATGCTAAAACCGGAACTAGGATTTAGTAGGGGCAATCACACATTAGCCGATTCTACATTAGGCTGGAGATTTGTGAACCCAAGGTTAAATCAACTTTATCCTGTAGTGACTCTTGGTGAATCTGCAGAAATTATGGCGGATAAGTTTCATATATCCCGTCATGAGCAGGATTTGTTTTCTTGCGAGAGTCATAGGAAAGCTTCCCTGGCTGAAGCAAATGGATATTTCAAAGAAGAAATTCTTCCTGTCTATGAAATGAATTCCGAGAAAATTTTACTAGATAGAGATGAGCATGTAAGAAAAGAGACAAGCTTAGAAAAACTATCCGAGCTTCTGCCGGCTTTTAAAAAGCATGGAACGGTTACTGCTGGTAATTCTTCCGGAATTAACGATGGCGCATCTGCAGTTCTTATCATGGAGGAGGATTTTGCAGTGGCTAATGGCTATACTCCTTTAGCCGAAATCATAACCTCCGCCGTTGCAGGTGTGCATCCATCTCTTTTAGGAACAGGACCTATTCCTGCTTCACAAAAAGCATTGGAAAGAGCAGGGCTAAAAAAAGACGATATAGATCTCTGGGAAATTTCAGAAGCATTTGCCTCTATGGTTCTTACTACAATTAAAGAATTAAATCTTGATCCAGCGAAGGTAAATGTAAATGGAGGAGGGATTTCTATCGGTCATCCGCTCGGCGCAAGTGGTGCCCGCATGACTATTTCTCTCGTCCATGAGCTAAGACGCCGTAACCTCATGTATGGAATGGTTACAATGTGCATCGGCGTAGGTCAGGGAATTGCTACGATTATAAAGAGGCGGTAATATAGCCCGCGGCAGCGAACCCACCATTATGTTGCTTCCTTGGGTCGCAACATAATGCCTGATGGCTAACGGAGCTTCGTCTCCACATCCAAGTGCACTACCACTGCGCTAACTTTATAGGATTAGATTTTTTTGAAATTTTTCCATAGCCCTCGGCAGAGAACCCACCGTTAGGTGATAAATTCCTCGGAGTGACAGGATTTGAACCTGCGACCACTTGCCCCCCAGACAAGTGCGCTACCACTGCGCTACACCCCGTAGCAGTTATTTTTTTTGAGATAGGTTGTTTGTAAAGAAGAAATATTTTACAAGATGGGCGAGTTAATTTATAGTCCATTCGTATGCAGAATCAGGAAAAAGAAGACGTTCGTAGTCAGTTGATTGGTTTTTTAGAGCCGGAGGCTGATGTTCGGTTTTGCCTAAGATCTCCTACGCCTAGTGACGAATGGGTTGTTGCGAAGGATTATTTTGTTAGGCGTAGTGATATCCTGGGAGTCTTAAGTTATGGGGTTACTAAAAAAGGTAAAATCCACAAGGTGAATTTTTGGAACACAAGCGCAAACTACTATTTAGCCGAAACTGCAAGAACAGAAAAAATTTACGATTTAAAAATACAGGACGAGATTTTGCTTTTGGAAAATTCACTGATTGAGTTTCTCGCTCAAATTTCAAGTGGGCAGTATGGATGGAGTCTTGGTGAGGGAGTAATAAAAATTTTGCGCAATCACTGTTTCTATTCTGTTAAGAATATAGGCGGTAAAATTAGCATCTACTATCAGACCAAGTCAATCAATGAATTAGAAATTGAGACAAGAACTATAATGGATTTTCTATTGAAAAAAGGAAAATTAAATATAGTTGAACTTGGTGAGCCTATGCAAGAATTTATTAAGCGAGAAATACCAATTATCCCCGCCCACGAGCTAAAGCGTCAATCGAAAGAGAAGATTGATTTAAAAGATACCATGTTAGATTTTTTGATTGACTCCGGTCTGGAAATAGAAAAAGCAAAGGGAAAAGAAAAACAAATTTTAGAAGAAGTTAATTATGGTTTACAAAATGCATTTCAAAGTATTGGAGCAGAGGTAAAAGAGATTGAGTTTTTAACGGAAGAGAAGTGGAATTTGCTTCTGGATAATCACCATATATTTCTGGAAAGTTTACCCGATGTTTCTAATATAAGTTGGGAAAGAGTTGGTTCTTCTAATCAACAAGAAGTTCAATATCTCAGTAAAAAATATCCAAATCATCATTTACAGGGAAAATTAGTAGGTTATAAATTAAAAGAATTTTTCCTGGAAAATAAATCTCTACGGATAATAAACTTTAGTCGTTCCTTTTTTTTCGATTCTAAATTTATTCAAGTTGATTTTTCCAACTCTATTGCAGTTTTTTCGAGATGGAAAAATAATCACCTCGATAAGTGCAATTTTTCCGGGTTGGATTTCTCTGAAAGTGAAATCGTAGAATGTAAATTTAACAATGATAGTTTTTTGAAAGTTGATTTTGAATCGGTCACTTTCGAAGAATGTTTGTTTGAATCCTGTGATTTTTCCAATGCAAAATTTAAGAAAGCCATTTTCTATAAATGTAAATTCAGCAACTGTAAATTTAAAAATGCCCGCTTCATTGAGACAATTCTCTATTTGTCGGAATTTAAAAATTCAGATATTCAAAAAGCAATCAATAAAAATTCTGAATTCAATGATTGTAGTTTTTCTTAAACCCGGGAGTCATCATGTATAAAAAAAATTCTCACTGTTCGTATTGCGGTGCAAAGTTTCTAGAAAATTTTTCTTTTCCTGTAACTTGTAATAATTGCTCACAAATTACTTATTCGAATCCAATTCCTGTCTCCGTAATACTGTTGCCTGTAGACAACGGAATTCTATTAGTCCGACGAGGAATTGAGCCAGCGAAAGGAAAACTAGCATTACCCGGTGGATTTATCGAAACAGGAGAGACCTGGCAAGAAGGAGGAGCGCGTGAACTAAGAGAAGAGGCGGGTGTTATCATTGATCCAAATACTGTGAAAGAATTTATGGTTCATAGCGCTAATGACAATAGACTTGTCCTTATATTCGGTCTTGCGAAGTCTCTGAAATCTTCTGAATTACAACCATTTACCCCAACTGAGGAAGCGCCTGAGCGGGTAATACTCGGTAAGCCAGAAGAATTAGCTTTCGAGTTACATACATTAGCCGTTGCCGAGTGGTTTAGGAAGAGATAATTTTGAATTAGAAATTTGGAATGCTGAATGAGATGTTAGTCGTCTAGTCTTTCTTTTTTATTGAATGGTCGTCTCGCAGAGTGCCATACTGCGATTACAAGGAGGATTGGTGCGGCAAATACATAATAGATTACATGATGCTTGAATCCTTTTACACCAGTGTGGCGAATTCCATTTTCATCCGATGAATATTTTTCAGGCTTACTAGAAGTAGCCTCTACTTTCGAAAATACATTCTGAATGAATCTTTTGCCAAGACCTTTTTGTTTGTCTTCATAGTATTCATAAATTTCATTTAAATCTAGATCAGCTTTAGATGTAAATTTATAATTGAATCCCAAGTTTTCGACCCCATTTAAATTTCATTTCTTGGGCAGTGATTAATTTTTCAGGATATTTCTTTGCATGTTCAAGTCGTCTCAGCAACTCTTTTTTTTGTTCCGGCGATAATTCTGGATTAGCTGCTGGCTCCCGCTTCTTAGGAGTGTATTTGAATTCTAGAAAATCAATATACTCTAAAAGTTCTTTTTGAATTTTCTTTTGAACAGTCGGAGATAAATCTTTGATTCTGTCCATTACTCTTACATAGCCCTCGGGATTTCTACTAGTCATAGGTAAAGTTTAGATGGGTCAAAAAATTGGTCAATGAAAATTTTAAATTAATTAACCCAGCTCCCATCCATCGGCTAACATGGAATCAACGCTATCATAGTTCCAAATGCGATGATTAGAATCTGCTTGGGAGCCATGTCCAATGATTAGAATTTTTCCTTCTTTTGATTTATTTACAATTCCAGAATAACCCGAATTTTCTTTAGCCAAACCGGCTCCTGTCCTTTCGAAGTATTCTTTTGCTATTTCTTTTAAGTCCTGCATGATTTTAACCTTTAAACAAAGTATAATCTAAGACACAGACAAGATAGGATGGGGTTTGAAAAAAAACAGAGAAAAACTTCACTCTAAATTCTTATTCTGTAACTCCATATATTTTACTAAAAAATTTACGTCAGGTGTTCTACCTTTTCCTCCTACGGATAATTCTTCTTTTACCCGCAAGACAAAATACATTTCCATTTCTCCTTTGCCTTTGACTGGAATTTTACCCCTGTCTTCAAATTCGAAAAAGTCCTTTGTTTGTAAATAGAGATCATGCGATATATTGACCTTATCCGCTTCTCCGTTTGCTTCCATTCTTTGAGCGATATTTACAGTATCTCCCCAGATATCGAAGTTAAATCTCTGCTCGCCCAAGACTCCGCAGACTACGGGACCGCAGTGAATTCCAATTCTTACTTTCCAACTGGGAAGACCTTTTCGTTTTTGGCTCTTCTGGTATTTGCGAAGAAATTCCTGGATTTTAAGCGCGCTGATTACAGCGTCCACTGCATGGAGTCGTTTACTTTCGGTTATCCCCGAAGCAGCCATGTAACTATCGCCGATTGTTTTTATCTTCTCTAAGCCTTTCATTGCTACTATTCTGTCAAAGTGCGAATAACATTCATCTAACTCATGTAGTAATTCTTCCGGGGAAAGGGATGAAGCAATATTTGTAAAGCCTACGAGATCACAAAATAAAATAGAAGCAGACGAGACTGATTTGGGTTTGACTTTGCCTTCCAGTTTTAGCTCTTCGACTATGTATTTTGGTAATACGGAATGTAGAATGTCGTCGGTCTTTTTAAATGACTCTTTTAATTCTTTGTCGAAGATTAGGTAAGCCGTTCTCTGGATAAAAGAATTTTGCTCAAATAAAATATCAATAGAGGTTCTGTACGGAAGCTTAGCTCTTTTTACAATAATTTCCAGTAGCGGATACATTCGATTTTCCGAACTGAATATTGTATCAAAGCCAATATTTCTTCCCTTTGCGCGCAGAGCCTTTATCGCAAACTCCATATTTTCCTCATATTTTTTTCTAAGTAAGGATTCATTTTTCTTTATGTCTAGAATTTTAAAAAAGAACATTTGATTCTGAGATTTGAATGTAGATTCTTCGTAAGACCTAGGATTATCTACACTGAGTTCATTTTGCGTAGCACTCCACCAGTGCTTGAATAAATTAAAGTAAGGTAGCTTATCATTCACATCGGGAAATTCTTTCTCAATAGACGAAATCATATCTAGAGTAATTTTACGAAATGGAACTCCTTCGATGGCAATATAATCAGAAACTCCAGAAGGTTTTTTTAATTCTTCCTGCAAGTGGAGTAATAAGTATCTAGCCAATTCACGGGCTAGCTTGTATCTAACTTCTTTTATGTTCATCCCGTTACCAATATTAAATTCTCCTTGCTTAATGCTTTTACAAATTCAATTTGGTCAATGTGAAAGCAAAAAAAAAACCAGAGACAGTAAGAGAACAATTAATTGGCTCAGATGGATTACCTGCCTTTGGAATCTTTTCAGAACCGGTAAACGAAGTAAATTTTAAAGATTATAAATTTTTATCTCCGTTCGGGAAGCCCAAGAATAGAATCAGTAAATACCTTGGCTATAACCAATTTGAATATGTTGGTGGTGTCTCTGATAAAATTATTTTTGGAGTTGCGATTGCGGATTTAAAATTTCTGACCAACTCATTTTTTTATATATACCTTCCTGAGACTGGCAAATTCTTTCACAAAAGTTTCAAAGCACCATTTTCTATCGGCTCCAAGTTTTCTAATTTCCCCGAGACCGGTGTAGTATCTTTTTCGCAAGGAAAAAATAAAATCGAAATGGCTCCGCTAAACGGTAGGCGAAAGCTTCACTTAGAATTATCCTCCGGAGAAACCGTGGACGCAGAATTTTTAGAAGAAGGAATTGAACCTCTTCGCATATGTACACAGGCGGGCGTGAACGGTTGGGTGTATGTGCGCAAAACTGCCGGTAGCCTCGTAACAGGAAAAATTGAATGTGACCTTGGAAAATTTGATCTAGAAAAATTAGGAGTTTACGGTCATAATGATTATAGTGTTGGATTTATGCGGCGTGAAACTTTTTGGAATTGGGGCTGTTTTACCGGAAAAGTGGATAAGAATGTAATAGGTGTTAACCTCTCGTGTGGGGTAAATGAAACTAGCTTCTCCGAAAATTCTCTCTGGGTAAATGGCGAGAGATTTCAAATGCCGCTCGTGGCTTTTCAATATGACAAGAGAGATTTAAAGAAAGATTGGAGGATTGTTTCCAGGGATGGAACTATCGATTTAGTTTTTAAACCCGAAGGAAATTATCGGGAAAATATAAATGCTTTTATCGTAGCATCCAATTTTAACCAACTTTATGGAAAATACTTTGGTAAAATTCAAATCTCACCCACAAAATCTCTAAAGATAAACGGGATGTATGGATACGCAGAAGATCATTATGCGAAATGGTAAAAAAATAATAGAAGGAATTATTACATGAGTGAAGAAGAAATAGATTTCAGTGGAGACGATTTTAATTATTCAGATAAACAGATTACTATTTCTGTGCGTTCTATTGGAGTTCCTGAAAATCTTCCAAAGAATGGAGTGATAGTAGATTTGAAAGGGATTCTAAATATTTATTCTGCGAATCCTCTAAAGGCTATTCTCGCAAATTTAATGAATGTCGGAAAAACAAAAATCTATGTTTATATGAAACAACTGGATAATATTGATTCGTCGGGACTCGGTGGATTAATCGCAGTCCAAACAAAGCTATTGAAAGTGAATGGCATTTTAAAAGTCCTAGAGCCTTCCGAAAAAACTAGGTCTGTTTTAAAGCTAACCAACTTGGAAAGTTATTTTCATATGAGTGAAGTTTTTATCCCGTAGACAAATTCTATTATGCCGCTTCCGGAGCATGAGTGAATTCGTCTATGATTCTATAAACCGCCTGAGCGAGAACTGGATCAAATTGCATTTCCATTGACCTAGTCGATGGGTCAGTCACTAAAATATTTTCAGGTCCCTTGGGCTTAAAACGAAAATAGGTGAGCTTTGTATAGATATCGATTTTAAAGTTATCGCTGTCTAGACGAATTGCACTTATTTCTTCGAGGGGTAATCTAAAAGTTTCCGCGAGCAGGAAACGAAGTCTACTCGATTCATAAACGATTTCTTGGATTCTGTTTGGATCTGTGATTTCAATGTCAGCCATAAGGGCTTTATTAAATAATGTTTTAAAATCTTGTCAACAAATTATTTCGAAAAAATTTCAAGTAGAATTGGTAAATAGTAGCAATCCAATTTAAAGGAATTAAAAAAGCCATTGTGTCCACCATAGTTTTCAATTCTAACTTGCAGGTTTGGATTGGGTGTTAGCTCGTAGAAATCCTCTGGATGAACAACTGGGTCGTCCTTTGCGGTAATTATAGTCGCGGGAGTTTTTAAATTTTTGAAATAATCTTTCGTTAAGGTATAGGTTTGAAAGTATTCATCGGCTGTTTTATAAGGGCTATAGTCAGGGATAATTCTTTCTGTGAGATTCATAACTGTATTTGCATTTTTGTATTTTTCGAAATCGTATAGAAAAGGAAATAGTCTTTCTTTTTCATTAAGAGAGCGCATCCACTGCTTTAAAAAAAACTTTCTTAGAAATGGGTTTTCATCCATCATCTCTGTGCTTGATTTTGGATGAATTGCGGGGCTAATGCCTACAGCATGTTTTAAATTTGGAATTAATTTCTTTGTATTATTGCGAGCAATTCTAAGTGCGAAGTTTCCACCGAGAGAAAATCCAGTTACAAAAAAAGGATTGCCCTTATCCGCAAGTTTTGAAACTTCTTTCGCCGCCGCAAATGTCTCCTCGAGAAGGCTACCATTGAATA
>JANMOF010000362.1:0-4772 GCA_031368925.1 Leptospiraceae bacterium | reverse complement strand
TATTCAATTTTCAATGAGGATACAGGTAATTATCCTGAATCTTCTATTTGTCTGGGACTAACACAGTTGACAAATGCACAGAAAGAGTTTTGTTCCTTTTTGCAATTAGATAGAGACTTATTGGATGTTGCCTCTGAAAATAGTGAACCAATTGAATCAACTGCAGTAAATGAAAAAGGATTTCAGGATTGGATTTTTAATCTAGATGAAGAGGAAAAGAATAAAGCTTTATCAGAAATAATTATTAAGGAAAATCTAATCTATAAATTTGAGCTTATAAAAAAGTATAAAGAATCGGTTAACCATATTAGAAAGGATAATAAGGATTTTGTCCCAAATAGAACGTCAAAAATACTTTTAGAATTATCAGAAGAAAGAAAAGTGATTCGACTCAAAAAGGAAGCAGAGGAAAAGGAAAAAGAGCGAATTGAAAACGAGCTAAGAAGCAAAAAGCAAAGGGTTGAATACTTAGATCGTTTTGCTTCTAGAAAAGAAGAAACATGGGTAATGATTGAAGAATTACTTCTGAAAAGATCCCCAAAAGCTTATAAAGAAGCGGAAGCATTCGTAATTGACTTACGAGATTTATCATTGAAAGAAAACAAGAAAGATGAGTTTCTAAAAAGGATAACGGATTTGTCGAATAGACATGCCCAAAAAACAACATGGATTCAAATTGTAAAAAAAATTAATGCCTCTTTCTAACGAACTCCAATCGATCCTCACCACTCACACCGAAACACTTCAACCACTCGGATTACTTGCCGTTATTCTCTTTGGTTCTTTTGTTAGAGGCGAAGAACGAGAAGACTCCGATGTCGATATATGCCTGGTCTTTGACGAAGTAGATTCCGAGAAGAAAAAAGAAATTTGGAATCTTGAGAAAAAAAATAAAAATCTAGAATTTGATAGAAAGATAGATCGAGTCATTGTTTCCTTAGATAAATTTCAAAAGGAATGGGCTCCAATATACACTGCAATTAAAAGAACAGGAAAAGTATTTTGGGGTAATATTGATTTAACTCTAAGCGAATTATTATATAGAGAACGCTATGCAGAATTCTTTGTGAAATCAAAAGAAGTTGAGTCTCGGAAAGTAAATTCAGCGGAAGAATACATAGTGAAACTAAACTCCCCAGAAATAGATTTTTTATACATTCCTGTAAAGCATACAATACAAGCCTATCTTGCTATGATAGGAAAAGGATTTACGAGTCGATTTGAAGAGCTGTATAAACTCACATTAGAGGAATTAGGGGAAGAATATGCAAGGATGTTTCGTTTTATTTATAAATTAAAAGAAAATGAATTGCATGTTACCATAGAAGAATGTGTCCTCGGACTTAACTTTGCGAAAGAAATTATAAAATTATATGATCATAAATTTTAGAAGGAGAAATAATGTTCCTAAACTGCACAGCCCACGAACTAACCCAAGACCAAATAAAACTAGCGAGACATTACGGGGACAAAATCCTAGACCTTAAAGCGGATAATACTGATTTACATACAAAACTAGTGAACTGTCCACCGGAGATTGAGGTAATTCAAGATTTGGTACGTGAATTATTACAATATTTAAAAGAGAAATACAATGAATCAGAAGCTAAGCTAACAGTCCATTTGCCTATTGGAAGCCCTGCCTTTATGGCTGTATTTTTTATGAAGTTAGATAGACTGAGTTTACCGTTTCGAATTGTATTTTCTCATTCTGATCGAGTGAGTGTGGATGAAAAACAATCAGATGGAAGCATTGTGAAAAGAGCCATATTTAAGTTTATAAAATTTATTGAAATGTAGAATTATTATTCCATGATAAAAGAAAAAAACAAAGTAGAGCAATTAGAGCAAATTAAATTTGACCAGATAGAAGGTATCCTTCAAATACTGGGACTAATCGAGACCAAAGGAATTTTATTTCAACGGGATAATTCGAATATAACCCAAAAAACAATTGAGGATTTTCTTGAGAAATTAGGAAGTCCAGATGGTAAAGACAATCGCCGTCAGATTAAGAATGCTCAAAATATATTCAATCGACTCAGTAAAGATTTTTTGATTGATGGTGATAGATCTGGAACGAATTATAAAAATCGTAAAACGAGTGAGATAGCCAAGAAAGGATTGAAAGAGGATAAGGCATATCAGACGCTCGTTGTAATTTACTTAAGCTTACTTCTATACCAAGATTCAATACATTTAGATTTCTTGGCTCAATTTTTAGAATTAGAGAATCCAATTGATTTTCTAACTTCCATACAATACGCAATTAAGAATAAACATTCGATTTCCTTTGAATATCGAAGTGATAGAAATAATAGAAACTCTAAAATAGATCCTTTCCTTCCTGTGAAAATCTATTTTAAGGATAATCATTGGTTTGTCGTCGGATGGGATGAACAATATAAAAGTTGGAATCAATATTTGATTCACAGTATTAAGAATCTTTCATTAAGTACAATAAAAATTGGTAAGGATAAAGTTAAAAGTTTTGATTTTAAAACATTCAGGAAAAATTCTTTTGGTACTGCAATCCTAAACAATGTTCCTGTTACTCAAATAGATATTGAGGTTCCATCCTCATTTTACAATGCCGTTTCTAAACGCCGGAAAGAAGGTAAGTGGAATAAGACATCAGAACCTTACATCTGGACAGTTGAGACTTATGATAAAAATGAAATCTTCGATTATATCTTTCGATGGAATGGTCTTTTAAAAATTAAATCACCAAATGAAATGAAGCAAGCGTTTCAGGAAAAACTAAAAAAGTTTTTAGATTAAAAATAAATAAACCAAATATCCCTTGCGAAATGATTTAGGTTTTAAATAAAAACCTAAATATGAAATATATTTTTTAATTATACACTGGTGTACTTGTTCTTTGGCATTACTAGCCTTATAATCTCTATTCTAACCTGAATTAATCAAGTTAGTATTACATACAAATAAGGAGATATATTGTATATGGCTTTAGATCAAAATGAAATTTCATCCAAGAGTAGGCTAATCACCCTACTACTCAGTTTTTTAATGGTGCATCGTTTTTATGTAGGAAAAGTAGTTTCCGGCATTTTCTTTTTTTTCACCATTGGTGGATTTGGAATATGGTGGCTAATTGATGTTATTCAAATTGTTTCTGGTTCTTTTAAAGATCAATATGGAAAGTTTGTCAATAATTGGGAAGCGGATAAGACTCAGTTAGCGATTACCGGTGGGGTTCTTGCGATATTTGTTTTAATTGGCGCAGTTAGTAATAAAGGCGAGAAAGGAAATAATACTGCTACTCCGGATTTTAAAGAAGCAGTTCTTGCTACTGGTTCTGATTCAAAAGAAGAAGAAAAGAAAGCTCTTCCTAAAGTTGGCGATAAAATCCAAGCTTCTCACTTTGATGTCACTTTGAAAAGTTATAAAATTCAAAAATCAGTCAGCACAGGAAACATGTTTGTAAAGCTTGATCCAGAAGAGGGTAACAAGTATTTAATTCTAGATGTCAATTACAAAAACATTGACAATGAAAGTAGAATGATTGGAGGAGAAGGAAAAGTTTTCGTCGATGTAAATGGAAAAGAATTTGAATATGATAAATCAGAACATATTCTCCTCGATGGTTGGGGAGTATTACTCGATCAACTCAATCCAATGACTCAAAAAAATACAAAACTTGTTTTTAAAATTCCGGATGAATTAAAAGGAAATATCTATTGGGAGCCGGCTAGTAGATCAAAAAGGTTCTTTGTTGGCGAAGTGAAATAAACCGCTTTCAAAGTTAAAATACGTTTGACTTAACTCCTTAGTGTGATCCTTTTTTTATTCAGCAAAATGCACTAAGGAGGAATATATGTCTGACTTATATCTAACTGAACACGGGTCGAGTGTTCATAAATATGGAGAGGCTCTGCATATTAAAAAGCAAGATAAGCTTCTTTTGAAAATTGAAATCAAGAATATCGACTCGATTCAAATCTTTGCAAATGTGCAAATATCGACACAAGTATTGAAAAAACTTCTAGAGCATGGTATTGAGTTAGCCCTTTATAAACGAACAGAACTACTTGGACAAATTACCCCTCCTCATATAAAAAATGTAGAAATACGATATTCACAATACGAACTCAGTCATAATGAAAAATTCTGTCTTGAGTTTGGCAAAGAGCTATTAAAAGAAAAATTTAATTCCTGTCTTGATTTAATAACAGATTCAAAGAAAAATAACCCTGAAATTAAAATCGAAGAAGAAATAAGGCAACTCAGAGACTCAAAAGAGAAACTACTATTAGCCGCAAGCCTACCAGAACTTTTAGGTCAGGAAGGAAATTTTGCCCGTATTTACTTTCAAGCTTATGGAAAGCTATTTAAGGAAGAAGGATTATTTAATGGTAGAAGTAGACGACCACCTAAGGATGAGGCAAATGCCTGTATGTCTTTTTTATATACTTTACTAACAAATCGGCTTTCTTCCTGGGTAGATGGAATTGGATTTGATCCATATATCGGATTTTTACATAAGATGGAATATGGTAGAGTCAGCCTGGGATGTGATTTAATTGAGCCTTTTCGAGCAGTCTTTTGTGACAGGCTAACTTTAAAACTTTTTAACCAAAGGATTTTGAAGAAAACTGATTTTGAGAAAAGGGAAAGTGGAATATATCTCAAAAGGGCTGCATTAAAAAACTTTCTGCAAATTTACGCCGGAGAAATTGAGAAAGAAAAGTCTTATGGATTTACAAATGGAATTTTCCTGGATGTCCTAAATCATTAGGCGAGTGGATAAA
>JANMOF010000344.1:0-3695 GCA_031368925.1 Leptospiraceae bacterium | reverse complement strand
TTTATGGCTGGATTCGAAAAATAATGTGAAACGCTAGATTTAAAATCGTTCTAAATAAATTGAAAGGAATTCTGATTTTAGACTTTTAGTATGAGGAATACAGATTAGAAATTTGAAAGACGTAGTAATTACTTTTAAGATGACCCAAATAGGTTTTGCAATATTGAAAAGGAATAAAAGAATAGTTAAGACGATAAGACACATTAGCCATTCTTGCACAAATTGAAAGATTCGATAGATTGACTTTGAGAATTGTTTCAGGCTTTCTATTTTTAAGTTTAAAAGCTAGCAAACATAAATCAAAGGTTTAGCTTTTAAACTTAAGCTGGATAATAAGAATTATCCGAAACTCTTTCGGTATTTTAAGAATTGCTTTGTATCTTTAAGTTTAAAAATTCTAAAAAATAGAAGTATAAAATTTTGTATTGTAAGCTGGATAATAAGAATTATCCGAAGCTTTTTTGATATTTTAAGAATTGCTTTTAGAATCAAACAAGTTACACTTTGGGTTTAAGTATGACTAAATAGATTTCTTCAATTGACTTTCTATTTCTAAGTTTGCCCGCATAGAATTGTAAAACTTTTTTTTGGTTCTAAGCCTTCCTGTTTATTTGTAGAAAGAAATTTTTAAGAATCTTGATTAGAGTTAGATTTTTTAGTTGAAGTTTTTTATCATAGGTAAACATATAGTAAACGCGTGGACGGAAATCACTTGCTAGATTTTTTCGAGTTAAGAGTTTAGTTCTTGTCAGATTTTATCGTAGAGTTACGAGGCACAGCGCATAACAAAGCGTCAGCCACTGCGAGAGTGAACTATGTTCGGATGCTGTTCACTCTCTTGCTCCGAGCCTGGCGTGATTGTGTTTGTCGGACTTTTAGGTTATTTGTCAGACTCACGCAACTGTTGTGCCTTCGCTTCACGCACAAACCTTGCATGAACGGATAATGCAAGGTTTGCGCCTTACGCTCAGTCACACCACTTGCTAGTAATTGGTTGGCTCGGAGTCATGCTAGGAAGCACGACGGCTACGCTTAACGTTAGACGGCATTTTAATCCCCCCCAAAGAAACAAAGAGAGAGAATTATTGGAATATACTATTCAAACGCCCTGTATGGGCAGTATTGTAATTTTTTTTTGTTTTAGATAGATTTTTTTAAAATAATAGTTTACGTAATTTGAAAGATCGTATAAATATTCCTGCACAAATCGTTTGGAGTAACTTATGAAGATTCTAGTAAGAATAATAATATTTTTTGCCTTATTTCAAGGTCTTTTTTCTCAATCAAAAGAATCGTCACAGGAAGAATTTAAAAGAAAGGTTTTAATTGGAGAATATTATTCTCTACTGAGAATGTATAAAACCAAAGAGGCTTTAGAATTTGCAGAGCAATACTTTCCTAAACATCTTGTGAACCGAATAAAGAGGGATGGGCATAAGCCTTTATCAAAGAACGATTTTGATGAGTCAATAGCTTTGCCAGTAGCTATGAAAAAGAATTCTCTAGAACCGGAAGTAAAAAATCTTGCTGGTTCATCACACGAACAACAGGCTAATATGGTGAAAGCTGCGATCACAGAATACAATAAACTTCTATATCAAGGTCAAACAGATAGAGCAATGAGCTTTGCCAAAAAGTATTTTCCTCCATCTATGATCAAACATATAGAACAACATGGGCATTCCCCTATTTCGGGCTTTCAAGTGAAAGAAAAAAAAGAAGAAGTTGTTGAAAAGCCTGAGCTGACTTATAGTAAAGTAAAAAAAGTTCACGTAAGAGAAACTGATGAATTATACAATCTTACTTATGAAGATAATACTTTGATTCAAACTACTTGGAGTCATCCTTTTTATATAATTGGAAAAGGTTGGGTTGAAGCCAAAGATTTGAAAGTTGGAGACAGATCAAAGACCGCTAGCGGAAAAGGTTTATTAATCACAAAAATTGAAATTCAAAAATTGGGTAAGCCCGTAAAAGTATATAATTTAGAACTAGAAGGCGAACATAATTTTTTTGTATCTAATTCTAATGTTTTAGTGCATAATACGAATTATGATTCTCCTTCAAATGAAGTAAAAATGTTAGATCGAAATCCATTAGCAAAGAAAGACAATTTGAACGATGTTCTGAGTGATCTTTCGAAAAAGACAGGAGAAAGCAAGGAGAAAATTTTAGCGAAGCTACAAGATGCTATGGGCTTCAAATCAAAGGAAGATTTGGAGAACGCATTAAAGGCTGGAATTACAAAACCAAATGGAATGGATGAGCATATTCTTGCAACGACACTATATACAAAGAGAATTGAAGATCAGAAATTTTCAAAAGAAGCGATAGCAAGTTTTCAAAGGACAGGCGAGCGAACTTTAACTCCTGATGAAAAAAATTTATTGAAGACAACTCTTGGAGATAAACTGAACCCAGACTTAATAAAAATAACGCTGAGTAATCATGCAACAATAAGTGAGACGAAAGGGAATACTCTGCATTTGTCTCAGGATGCCATAAATGAACATGGACAAATAAAAAATGTTGATACCTTAGTACATGAAGGTGCCCATGTGTATATTAATCAAAATCCAGAGTATAAAACAAATTGGTCAGATGGAAAATCTAATATTGCCGCATGGACTGATGAAACAAAGAAGTTTTTTGGGTATCAAGGACAGCCGGAACGATACAACTGGAATAGGCAGTCAGCTGATCTGAAATATTATTCTTCCAACAAAGGAGCGTTTAAGAATTTGGGGGATGAGGCACAGGCTCAATTAATAGAAAATTCTTATACTGCGACTAATGGCTACGGGACTTCAGCATTGCAACAGAATCCCAATAGTAACACAAAGTTTCAAGCAGGTATGTATAGGGACGACTATAGACGTTTTTCTAACTACGTTGAGGACTGGAGAAAATAAAATGAAAAAAATAGTATACGGAGTCGCACTTTTAATATTATTTCTCTTTCTTTTCTTCGTTTTAGTTTTATTATTTAAAAAGCCTTCAACCGCCAATAGTGGTCATGCAGATTGCAGGTTAGCAATAAAAAACAATACGAACCATGATATTATTATTAAAGTAGAATACGGAGACATATCTTCAAATCCCTACAAAAATATAGATATGGAACAGAGTTCTCTATTTCCGGATAAGTTCGACGGAAAATTAAAATCAATTAAAGATATTCAAATTGATTTGAAAGCAGAAACCTATTCTTTTAAAATGAACAGTAATGATAAAGTTTTCTTCCCTCCGGCATTTCAGAATTGTCTAAGATCTCGAAAAGGACAAGAACCCAAGATTTATATTCTAGATACGAATGGCGAAACCAAAAAAACAACGGATTGTGGAGTTATTTGGTCAAGTATCATTAGAAAGTGTGGAAGTTCTAGCGGCAAAAGGCAAGATGCGATAATTCATATCACAGATGAATTTTTTTCTGGAGTTCAGCAGGAAATAAAATAATTAGAGAGAATAACAAAGTGTAACTTCTTCTAGCGAAAAGGATCGAAGCAGGGTAGCGTCTTCAATAATTTGCAATTATCGCTTTGCAGTTTAGGTAAAAATAAAATATCTACAATTGGAATTGGTTCTACTGTTCGAATAGCAAGTAATGCTGAGTATACGAAAGTAGTTGTAAATGGGATAATGAACCTTTCCCCCCATTAAAACGACCGTCTAACTGCGAGTATCCACTGCGG
>JANMOF010000290.1:0-2114 GCA_031368925.1 Leptospiraceae bacterium | reverse complement strand
GATGAATCGTTATCCCAGGTCATTAGACTAGCTAAGGATGATTATGGGGGAGGGACATACAAGTGGGAATTAAAATCTACAGCCTGTATAGTTACTCTATACTGGCAGGAGAAAGGAATTTATGAATTGAGTAGAAGTATAGAGGAGAGCGATCCTTTAGCAACAGTAAAGACTATTATAAGTTTTTTAGCTTTTGTGGCGGCTGGCAGGGCTGAAAGCATACCATTTCTTTTACGAAATTTTAAATCAGTAAAGTCTCTTCGACTTTCAACCGATAAATTCAAAACGGATAGTATAAGACTAGCCGCCAAAACCAGTTTAACTAAAATTGTTAAGGAATTTGAAAAAGAAGAAAAATTTCCTCACAGCATTCTATCCTCATTAAATACAGGGATGTTTGTAGAGGAAGTACAAGAGCAGATTTTTGGTGCGATAATGATGCGCTGGTTTCATCTTAACCCATCAAGTGTTGAAAAATATTTTGACTTGATAAATGAATCAAGTGTGACAGAGCCAAGGTGTCATAAATTTTTGCATTCAAATCCCTATTTGATTGATCCCTTTTATGTTCAAATTTGGTCCAAGCCAAGATTCGGAGAAAAATTTCAACCTGATTTTGTAATTCAATCAATCGACAATAGCTATACTATCATAGAAATTGAAGATCCGAAAAAACCCATATTGACTAAAAGTGGAAATCTTAGTTTATATACAACCCATGCAAAAAGACAAGCTCTCGAATACAGAGAGTGGATTATCTCAAATCAACTGTATGCTGAAAAGAATTTTCCTTCTATATGGCGACCGAATGCTCTAGTGGTGATTGGATTGGAGAGCAAACTAACAAAACAGCAAAAGGAAAGATTAAAGCAGGAAAATGAATCTACGGAAGGAAAGCTAAGAGTAGTTGGCTTTGACTGGATTTACCTGAGAGCAAAGGCAACTTTTGAAAATCTCTTGAGATACGGATTTGATCAAAGGAAGCCTGGATAATTCCTGAAAATTCTAAAATGTCTTTTGAAAGGCATAGGTAAATACTCTATCCACCAAAATAAAGATATTCATTTGGGCTCTTTTGCCAATTACAAAGCGAGTCTTCCAATACCTGCATACCATAGTACAAACCGAGGTGTGCTTCTAAATCATTCAGTAACTTCTCGAGTTCTTCTTTTCGCTTGTTACCTCCAAATAATAATCTTGCTCCTCGAAAAGGTCCTGTTGCACCATTTAAGTATGTTGAACCGGGTTCAATATCAACAAGTCCCATTTTGCCTACCATAGTCAAATAATCAAACTTTGCTGTCCGTCCAAAAGACATCACATCCATAGAATTGTATAAGCAATTGAATAATAATCTAGGATCCTCACCAACTTGGTCCTTGGCAATAGATATTAACAACTCATGCTGACCCCCAACCCATTTTACATAGCTCGCAAGGGCAGCTCCAGTGCCTCTTTTTTTCAACCCACTAAGGCTTTCGTATTTCCTATGATTACCAAAATGACCGGATAGCTTTATTTCCTGTTGGTGATCTTCAATCCATGTCCTAAACTCCCCAACATTTGCGGTGATTCTCTCCCAAGTCCAAAAAGGTTCTTCCCCAAGTCCTCCGTACACACTTCTGATAAGTCTCCATCCTGAATTCTTGTTTTTCCCAAAATGTGTGGCAAGGAATACTAGCCAGAATGCTTCGTCAAGATTACCATTTTGCATATGCCAAATAGCTCCCTTTAATGGATCAAACAAACCAGACGAAACATCGAGATTTACCTTGCTTACTTCTTTTCCGCTTACCAGTTTGACATACTTAATTCGCTTCACGCTATCGATCATTTGCTCAACCAAGCAGTTTAAGTTTTTAGAAGATCGAATTCCTGGCAAGGAATTTTTTCGACTATAAGAAACTAGGTTATTTTTTATCTGCTTAGCTAATTGAAGGTTATTACGTCTAATCATATGGTATCAGCTACTTTTTTAGAAACCCATTTCCGAATTGCATTCAACACGTCTTTGGTAACACCAAAGCTGCTTTGAATATTATGATTATATCCTAGAACCCTGACTTCCGATTTAAGCTGAATCCCTCCAATGGAACTTATCTTACCAAAATATG
>JANMOF010000285.1:0-10541 GCA_031368925.1 Leptospiraceae bacterium | reverse complement strand
TATTAAAAAGAGCAATGATAAAATCTAATTTTTCTAGGTCTTTCTTTTTATATGCTTCTTGCGCTTCATGCCATAACTCTTTTTCCATCTCGGAGGCATTTTTATTTTTATCCGGATGTAATTTTTGTACGACTAAGCGGTAACGCTCTTTTAACCGCGCATCTACATCCAAAGGTTTGTCTTTAGCCCCTGTTTTAAACCCTGCCTTAAAAGATTCAAATTCATCTTCATTCATATTGTATTTTTCATTGAAGTGTTTAAAAAAATCATTCAAATCTTCTCTAAAAATATCTTCCTCATCTTCGGCAGTATTTTCCCAAAATTTCTCATCGTCCTTTTGTTCCGGCTTTTCTTTAGCAGGCGTTTCTGGATGTTCTCTTCTAAATTTAACAATCTGAAATGCTTCTATAAAAGTAATTTTTCTGATAAAAGCTTCTTCTTGTACCTCATCAATGAGTGCCCTTTTCTCTTGAATTTCGAGAGACCAACCACGAATCTTCCCAATTAGATCACCGAAATTTTCCTGTATCCATCGTTCGTAAGCGGGTTTATCTTTTTTTTCAAACTGTTCGATCTCTTGTTTTACTTTGTCAATTTTTTTTAGAGTTTTCTGACATTCTCCAAGCGCTTTTTTTCGAATGATAGTTTGGTTAAGAGTGACTAGCCCCTTTTCTGTTTTATTTGGAATGAGATTCTGGTATTTAGTAGTTCCAACAGAAGTGCTAGTCCTACCGGATACTCTGTGTTTGTCAGAGCTGAACTTTTTCTTTACCATTACCCTAATGCCTGTTTTAGGTCTTCAATTAAATCTATACTTGACTCAATTCCAACGGAAAGTCGGACAAGTCTTTCGTTAACTCCAAGCCTGTCTAAAATTTCTTTAGGAATTGCAGCATGGGTTTGAACAATTGGATAGGTTACTAGGCTTTCAACACCACCCAGACTCTCTGCAAATGCAATTACTTTTACCCGTTTTAAAATTCGTTCCACAATCTCTTTACTTGTTACTTCGAAGGAAATCATAGCTCCAAATCCAGAAGACTGCGATTTTGAAACAGCATGACCTTCATGCGAAGTAAGTCCCGGATAATATACTTTATCCACTAAATCATGAGTAAGAAGCCAATCAGAAATAGCCTTAGCATTTTCTTCCTGTCTTTGCATTCTAATGCCTAATGTCTTTAATCCGCGAAGCATTAACCAACTATCAAAGGGAGCAAGTACAGAGCCTATTGTATTTTGGATGAAACGAATTTTTTCTCCAAGTGCAGGTTCTTTTACGGCAATAAGACCGGCTAACGTATCGTTATGCCCGCCAATGAACTTTGTAGCACTACAAACTACAATATCCATTCCAAGGTCTAGAGGTTTTTGAAAAAATGGTGTTAGAAATGTATTGTCACAAATAGAAAGAATTCCATTTTTCTTAGCAATAGAAGCGACAGCCGCAATGTCTGTCACTTTCATCATTGGGTTTGTAGGAGATTCAATAAAAATTGCTTTTGTGTTTTTAGTAATATTTTTAGTAATATTTTCTAGATTAGAAGTATCTACATAGATAAATTTTTGATTTCTATTTGTGCAAATTTCCTGGAAGAAGCGATAGCTTCCCCCGTAAAGATCGTCGCAGATAATAAATTCATCACCTGATTTGAATAAATCAAAAATAGCTGCAATAGCTGCCATTCCTGTAGAAAACGCAAAACCATCCCTTCCCGATTCAAGAATTGCGTAAGTGCTTTCTAATTTTTGTCTTGTAGGATTTAAAGTTCTAGAATAATCAAAGCCAGTTGATTTACCAAGCTCTGGATGTTCAAAGGTAGCCGTCTGGTAAATAGGCGTACTAATTGATCCTGTTACGGATTTATGTGCGTCGCCACCATGAACGAGTTGTGTCTCAATGTGCATGAAAGTTGTTTATCTGAAATTGATTGTAATGTCAATTGAAAAAATAAAGAGTATGTAGGACAGGGCTGTGTAAAAAAGATAAGAATATCACGCAAAGACGCTAAGGCGCAAAGAAATGATTCAATAAAATCAAGACCCTTCCTTTGCGTTCTCTGCGGCTTCGCGTGATATTTTCTTTTTGCTTTTACGCAACCCTTGGAGTGGCTAATCGTGATTAAGCGAAGAGTCCTTCTATGGAAAGATATCTTTCTCCTGTATCATAGCAGAAAGTTAAAACTTTAGAACCTGCAGGAATTTCAGCTAATTTCTTTGCAACTGCTGCAAGAGAAGCTCCAGAGGATACTCCTAGAAAAATTCCTTCTTCTTTGGCTGCACGTACTGCATATTCAAAAGCTTCTTCTTTGGCAACTTGAATCACTCCATCTAGTAACTTAGTATCTAAGTTCTTAGGGATAAATCCTGCTCCAATTCCTTGAATAGGATGTGGTCCGGGTTTAGGAGGCTCGTTGTTTAAAGTAGCAGTAATCACAGGAGAAGCCGCAGGCTCTACTGCAAATACTTTTAGGTTAGGAAATTTTTCTTTTAATACTCTTGCAACGCCAGTGATATGCCCACCAGTTCCAACACCGGTGATTAAATAATCTAAACCATCACCAAAGTCTGCTAAAATTTCTTTTGCTGTTGTGTTAACGTGCACTTGAATATTTGCATCGTTTTCAAACTGTTGTGGCATCCATGCATTCTTTCTTGCGGCTACCATTTCTTTTGCTTTTTCAATAGCACCTGGCATTCCTTTTTCTCTTGGGGTTAATTCAAAAGTAGCCCCGTAAGCGGACATGAGTCTTCTTCTTTCAATACTCATAGATTCTGGCATAACTAAAATAAGCGGATAACCTTTAACTGCCGCTACCATTGCTAGCCCAACCCCAGTATTTCCTGAAGTAGGTTCAATGATAACACTGTCTTTTGTTAAGATTCCCTTTTTCTCTGCATCTTCAATCATGGAAAGCGCAATTCTATCTTTGATGCTTCCACCTGGATTTGCTTTTTCTAATTTTACCCAAACATTTGCTTTGTTCCCGTAGAGTCGGTTTACTTTTACGTGGGGGGTATTTCCAATCGTTTGTAATATGCTATCTGCTTTCATGAATTCCTCGTCAATATGGTATTAGTTTTGATACAGTCTTTTAATAAAATGGATTTAAGTCAACCGGAAATTCCAATAAATTATACTATTTGTATGTTTTATTAGAATCTTAGCGTTTCTCTGAGTATCTTAGTTCGCCATTCACGGAATTCCCATTTACGAAATCGCCGGAAACAACGTCTCCATCCGGTAAAGTTAAAGTTCCTTTTCCGTTGTAAGTTCCATTTTTGAATTCACCCACATACTTCTCGCCGGTGTAACTATCAAAAGTTCCCTGTCCATTAAAAAGTCCGTCCTTGAAATCACCTACATATACAGTTCCATTGGGAAAAGTAAGAGTGCCTCTACCGTCAAACTTGTTGTCTTTAAAATCCCCTACGTATTTTTTTCCATTTTTAAAAGTGAGAACGCCGTGACCGCTGTAATTACCGCTTGCAAATTTGCCAATGTATTTGGATCCACTCTTAAAGTATAAATTACCATCGCCGTCAAATTTTCCTTCTTTGAATTTTCCTTCGTATCGTTCGCCAGATTTGAAAGAAAGAACCCCTTCTCCATGAAATTTACCTTGTTTAAAATCACCGTCGTATTTGTCTCCATTAGGAAAACTAAGCACTCCATCGCCTTCGAAAACTCCATTCGCAAAATTCCCAACGTATTTTTCGCCATCAGAAAGAATGAGCGTTCCCTCTCCATCGAAATTTCCATCTTTAAAATTCCCGTTGTATTTTTCGCCGTCAGGAGAAGAAAACGATCCTCGACCATTAAAATTCCCATCTCTGAACTGCCCGATATATTTACCATCTTCTGGATCAATAAATGTCCCGGCACCGTTGTCACAATCTCCCGTAACGCAGCCCTTACGTTTATCAACGCTCCCGCAGGTAAAAATAAAAAATAAAACCAATATGTATAAAAAAGTATGTAGCATGTTTAGTCCCTAATGATTATGCATCATGGCATTTAATTTCTTATTTAACAAGAATAAAATTATCGAACTACTAAAAGAAGTGTAGACAAAAATCAGAAAAAAATCAGAAAGATTTGTAAATTGCCCCATCTTTCCTGAAAAGAATCCGGCTACATAATGAGAAATGGCATTCGATAAAAACCAAACTCCCATAAGCATTCCGCCCAGACGAGCAGGAGAAAGTTTAGATACCATCGAAAGCCCTACAGGAGAAATACAAAGTTCACCCATCGTATGAAATAGAATCGCAAGTAGCAACCAGAGCATGGGAGTCTTTACTACTCGACCGGGCACAATGTCCATAGATCCAAAAGCTAAAATTAAGAAACCTATCCCTAGTAAAATAAAAGCAAACGCAAATTTCTTAGGAGTATTTGGTTCTTCATTTCTATCTGAAAGTTCTATCCAGAGTCTGGCAAAAAAAGGAGCGAGAACTAAAATTAAAAATGCATTCACAGATTGAAACATAGAAGCAGGAATTTCTTTTCCAAAGAGGTTACGGTCCATATACCGGTCAGCAAAAAGATTCATAGAAGAACCAGCCTGCTCAAAGGCAAACCAAAAAAACATTGTAAAGACAGATAAAATTAGTATAACAAGAATCCTTTGTTTCTCTATCTCTGAAAGCTCTTGGGAGAGTGATTCTGAATCTAATTTTGAACTACTTTTTTCATTTGCGGCTAATGTTGGTAAACCAATCTTAAATACAATAAGTCCAGCAAACATCCCCACTCCTGCCAAACCAAACCCATAATGCCATCCGTAGACTTCTCCCAGGTAGCCGCAAAGAAGTGGTCCAAACATTCCACCTAGATTTATACCCATATAGAATATGGTAAATCCTGAATCTTTTAATTCAGGCTTGCCTGAGTAAAGCGTACCTAGGTAAGTAGAAATATTTGGTTTAAAAAAACCATTTCCGAGGATAAGAAGAATTAACCCTAAGTAAAAAAATTCAATCGAACTAATTGCTAATGACACATGCCCTAGCATCATGAGAGTTCCACCTAAAAATATTGCATTCTTAAAACCAATGAATCTATCCGCAATGTAACCACCGAGGATTGGGGTCAGGTAGACAAGTCCGGTATATGCGCCGTAAACGCGACCAGCAAACTCATCGCTATAGTTAAAATACTTTACGAGGTATAGAATTAAGATGGCTCGCATCCCATAATAACTAAATCTTTCCCACATTTCCGTGAAGAATAAAATGTAGATTCCAGTTGGATGCGATTTGGTCATTTCATTGCCTTTGCGCGTGATGTCCATTTTATATCGGCAATATTTTCCTCTAGATTAGCAATCCTCGCAGCGACAAATAAAAAATCTGACAAGCGGTTAACATAGATTAGACTCATTCCGAAAATTTCCAATTCTTTTTCTTTTGCTTTAATCATTTCTCTTTCTAGCTCTCGACAAATTGTTCGCGCTACATGTAAAAGAGAAGCTGACTTTGCTCCACCGGGTAAAATAAAACTTTTCATTTCAGGCAATTTCTCTTGCCACTCGTCAATGCATTTTTCTAAATGAGCAATGTCTAAATCAAAGATAATAGATGCGGCTGTATCATTCATTCTAAAACCAGCAAGCTCAGATCCAAGTTCAAATAATAAATTCTGTGTAATTATAAGCGACTCTTGAATAGTCGAGTCCTCTTTTAAAAAGGAAATCGCTACTCCAATTTGGGAATTAAGTTCATCACAAATTCCATACAATCTAACTAAATCATCCGATTTAGAAACACGCTTTCCTGAGGCTAAGGATGTTTTGCCCTTATCGCCAGTCTTGGTATATATCTTCATAGAAACAACATTCTAAAGAAAAAGGTTATGGTCATTCTTTTTTTGGGCGTGTTTTACAGGAGCTAAATTGAATTTCGGGTGTCATGGTTCGACTTCAAACCCATCCTATTTATCAATGATACTATCAAACTTACTCTCAATATTACTATCAAACATACTCTCAAAATTTCAAGAGTATACAAAACAGTATCTTTAATAGTAATATTGATAATATCATTGAAAGTTCGTTTGCCTAAACGGTTTTATCCTTCAAATCTTTGTATAATCTTCGACTAACAGGCAGAATTTTTCCTGATACGAGTCTTACAGCATCGTTTCCATTTAGATTTATATCTAAGCCAATGATAAAAATGGTGTCAAGAACTAGAGAGTGAATGGTCAAATTTATTTCGCAAATGGTAAGATTTATTTTTCGCCTATCAAACGATTTGTAATTTTCCAATTGTTTTCCGATCGATGTAGTAAAAACTCCATTGTATAAATATATCCCGCTACGCATAATAAGAGGAAACTTCTAAACATTGAGCCAGAGTTAGAATTTGTTTTTATTTTTGCAAATATATTTTTTCTATTCGTATTTAACCATTCACACCCGAAAAAACAACCGATAGTTCCTATAGGCTTGACAATAAAAAAAACTGTGACTTTAAAGTAATTTAAAAAAGAACTGAGGAGACTTTCGTGGTTAAAATCATCATCGTAAATTTACTTACCATGGGCTTTGCATATTCTCTCATTACAGTAGTATATGGTTATATCTTCAAGTATGGGTTTTTTGAAATAACTGAGAAGCGGTTAGCAAAAAAATAGCCGCATTAACATAAACAATGTTTGTAAGCAAATAAAGAGAGTGAGAATTTTAAAATTTTCTGTGATAGGAATTCCATTATGAAACAAACAACGATTATCCTTCTTTTATTAATAGTTCTATTTCCAATCTTTTCTTTTTCTGAAAGAGATTTAGGTCCAAGACCAATTCTTAATAAAGCAAAGGTTGCCGAACTAATTGTATACTATACGAATATAGAAAGAATTAAAAAAGGTCGCAATTTGCTCATTTATAATTCAGTATTAACCGCAGCATCAGAAATTCATTCCAAGTATATGTTGGATAATAGGGATATGACTCATTATGAAACAAAATTAAGCAGACCAGAAGATAGAGTTAAAGAAGCATGCAAGACTTTTGAAAAGAATTGTCTCGAACAATTTAATCCTTCCGAGGAAAGAACCAAAGGCAGTTATACAGTTTGTTGCGGAGAAAACGTTATTGCATCCTTTGCAAATACTTCTGCAGGCATTTCTTATAGAGAAAAAACTGATGAAAAAGGAAAGTATAAAGATTGGGTTAAGATTGTAAATTGGTATTCAGAAGAGGCTTTAGCTAAAGATTTAGTAGAACGATGGATGAATAGTCCGGGGCATAGACAAAATATATTAAATCCAGAATACGGTGCAATGGGAGCGGCTATTTCTGATTATTCAGAATCGTCAGAATATTATTACGGAACACAAGTATTTTCTCCAATACCGACAGAGGGAATCAAAACCCAGGATATGAAGTTTGACCCGATTGTAAAAGAGGAAGAAAAGTTCAGAACGACTTTAGATGGCGGAGAAGTTTTAGAAAAGTATGCACTTGTCTTGACCAAAATTTCTGGTGATGGAGATTTTACTTATTCCAAAAAAGGTAAGCTCTATTCAGTTCAAACGGGAAATCTAAAAACAGAAACGGTTATTTTAATCGAAATCCAAGACCCGAGTCTGGCTAATATTCGTTACCCGTATTGGAAGTTTAAGTTTATTCCAAACGAAACTCTTCCAAAGATTGATTGGGTGAATTGGTAAATAAACATAGCTACTTTTGAATCTTTGATTGGTTTTCAATATGCAAATTATGTCTGGGCTACATTTTTTATTTTTAGCATAGCCTATACATTTGATCGAACTGTGATAATTACTAAAGAGAAATAAAACAGAAACAATTACTAGTCCGCTTCCCTAAATGAAATTAAGGAAGCAGTATTTCTTAAAATTAAGAAGAAAAAAAAGAAAGAGCTTCTTACTATTATTTACAATCTCAGCTTTGGCGGTTCATTGTTTACCCAACTCAGACAAAGAAGCTGAACCTAGACCCCAACTATATCTCTATTTCAAGACCTTCATAAGCCATGATAATATCTAGAGCATTGTTCTTATCGAACATTTCTTTATAATTAAGGGCGCGTAAGTAAACTGCATCTAGTTTATCATCATCATAAGATGGGTCATGATGAAACATTACGAGTTGCTTAACGCCAGCTTTGAGGGCAATGTCGGTAGCAATGGAAGCTGAGCTATGCCCCCAGTCGATTTTTTTTAAGGATTCATCAAAAGTATACTGTGTATCAAACACCAATACATCCGCTCCACGAAAATATTCAATATAAAGGTCAATATTTTCCATTTCATCAATATTGAATTCTGCATCAGAACAAAAAATAAAGGTCTTATCGCCTTCTGTCATCTTATAGGAATAACTACCACCCGGATGGCGCACAGATTTGGAAAGTAAGGAAATATTGTCGATTTGAGCAACTTCTCCTTCTTGGACAAAGAAAAAATTCTTAGTCGCAGATAGGGCCTCATAGGGAACCGGAAAGTGAGTATTTCTATGCTGGTATTTGATTCTGTCCTCTAAACCGTCAATGGAAGTATAAATATCAAAGCGATTTCCAGGGATATAAAGTGGCACAAAAAAAGGAACTCCTTGTAGATGATCCCAATGAGTATGTGTAAATATCCAATTCGCCCTTCCTTTTCCCTCAAGAAAACCTTCCATTAATATCGAATTACCTAACTCTCTCAGTCCAGTTCCGCCATCAATGATATAAAGATTGTTCTTGGAATCACGTATTTCCAGGCAGGTTGTATTTCCACCATACGTATTCAAAATAGAGAAATTCAACGTATCTAGAAAGCTTTTGATCGAATCCTGACTTTGAATATCTGCAGGAGTTACCATGGCAAGAATCTTCTCTACTTTGGACTTAATTGCCTTACCTGAACTTGGAGAGGCAATAGAGCCTCGAACGCCCCAAAATTTAATTTTCATGAGTGAATGAATACAAATCCATGAATAGATTGCAAGATAAATTATTTATAAAAAAATGTTTTTTTATAGATAAATTCCTTGCAACATAGGAACGATATACTAAGAGTATTAAAGAGGAATTATGTTTAAATCAGAAGTCGAAGTCGTCAACGGTGTATGTACAATCTCCCTAAATGGTAACATTAGCTTAAAGAATGCTATTCAACTAAAAGAGCTAATCATGAAACAGGTAGATAATGGTATTTTGGATATAGTATTGGATTTTGGTGAAAATGTTTATATTGATTCATCAGGTATTGGAGCCATATTTAACTCACAAAAATATGTGAATGAAAAGAATGGGATCCTCAAGATAAAAAATATCGGGCATGAAACAATGACTATCCTCAAGATTGCCAATTTGGATAAGCATCTCAATATAATATAATAACTTAGATCTAGTTAATCAAAGTTTATTTGGCTCGTCGCCTTTTTTTTGCGTTAAACATACGATAGGCGACTTCCCAGCCATGATTTACTGTCTGTATTAATGATTTTTTATTTGTAGTGGTTAGACCTATGTCTATCTTCTGCTCCGGGTCTAATATTTTTATTTTTACTCCACGTGGGGGATTATTCAAAATAGCCTTAGCTTCGTTATAGGCTAAGTGGTGTTTTTCCCTTAAAAATTTTGCAACATTTGGTAAAGTTGGGAAAGAGAGGAAACTTACGATTTTCCCCACCGGCTCAGAAAAATGGTTTCTAGATTTATTCAAGATGACGGTTATATCCTTGTAACCCGCTTCAAGCACTGCCTTGATTGGAATTGGATCCATCACTCCACCGTCAGAATACAATTTTTGTCCCACCCATTCTCTTCCTTTAGTTGCAATAGGAAGTGATGTAGCTGCTTTTAAGAGTTGCATTATATTTTCTTTCCTAGCCTGCACATATTCAGGTAAAAGTGTTTGAAGATTAGAAACAACAACATAGAATGGAACTGTTGTTTTTCTATGCAGAATTTCAGCTTTTAGTTTATACTTTTCCCCTATTAGATAATCAATCAAATACTTGTGATCTAATGGCTTTTTTCCCTTTAGAAAATTAAGAAGAGAGATAAACTTTGAACCATCCAGTTCATTCTTCCATATAGCAAGAATCGTTTGCTTGGAAATAGACTTACGCTCATCTTCGATGGTATAATAGGCTAAAGAGCAAGAGCCAGCGGAAACTCCTATCACCAAATCAAAATTACCCGCTGGATGGTATTTACACATGGCAGAGAGAACGCCACCCGCAAAGGCTCCGCGCATTCCGCCACCTTCCACAATTAAAACTTTTGAAGATTTATTTGTATTGATTGGTAAGTTCATTGATTCCTAGGTATATGGGTAATTCCATTTCCCTATACTCTATATTTTTGAAAATGGAAAAAAAGAAAAAATTTAAAAACCTATTCAAAGTAATTCTCTCTTTGGACTAAGATGCATTACAATGCTATCCTTTTTACAAGAAAAATCCGAAAGAAAAGAAAGACTAAAAGTTCTCTTTGCATTTTATGGAAATGAAAAATTGAAAATAAAATTGATTTTTTTTAATGCAACTCTCACTAAGTAATTCAAGAGAGATATATTGAAA
>JANMOF010000251.1:0-10037 GCA_031368925.1 Leptospiraceae bacterium | reverse complement strand
TGTGAGAAGAGAGGTAAGAAAATAGTCTCCGTCCTGTTGCACTTTCAGCGCCTGGACCTCTTCCATCTTTTCCTGGACTTCTTTCGTTCTCTCTTTTACTTTTTCTTCCAGGTTCTCCGCATAATCCTGCAATTCCTCTCGCGCCTGACGTATCGAGCGCACCATAGAATTAAACGAAACAGAAAGAAAGCCAATCTCATCATAAGATTTAACTGGAACTTGCACACTTAAATCTCCATCGTTTACATTTTTAACACCTTCTAGTAACTTATTTAAAGGGCGAACGAGGCTTGTCTTAAAAAGTAATGGAAAGAAAAGTAAAACCAAAATCACAACAGAAATCATCGCGTATATAATTTTCTTAGATGAATTGTGAATGCTCCTTCTATATTCCAAAAAACTAAACCCAACCTCGTATCTATTTGCTTCCTCTACAAAATCAAAATGCGTATAAAACTGAAACCCGGCATTTCGATAGAGACGTGTCATTTCAGGACTTTGCATCAAAGAAATTTCCTGTAGCGCTAACTTCTCCTTATCTTCTTCTGAAAGATTCTTTTCTTTGATTCGAGATTTTTTTTCTTTGATAAGACTTCTTTTTTCTATTTCTTCTCCTTTAGAAATTTCCTCCGAAGTTAAAATTGGGTTACGGGTAAATAAAATCGTAGGCTTATTGGTAAATAGGTGATCTGACGCCGGTTTCATAAGGATATACTCTACGTCAGTCGGAATTTCTTCCCAGTTTCCGCGGGCAATTGCAAGTCTAGTTTGGCTAACTTGAAGTAGCCGCTTTTCATTATAACTAGCTTCGCTTTCAGAAAGAGTAATATCTCCTACATAACCCAGGACAACGAGTATTGCTCCGAGCGAGATTCCTACAAGTTTTACCATGAAAGAAGTAGGCTCGGGAGAGTTATTGATGTATACTATTGCAATATAATAAATCACCAGCATAGTCGAAAAAGAAAATAGAAGTGCATAGAGATCATAGGAAATTCTATCTGACTTTACGAGAACATTTAAAAGAGCAATTAGAATATGAATGAATATTGGTATCGCAAAATCACGAGTAGACTCCGCATCTTTTCCTTTTGGATTTAGGATTTTAATGACCCCGACAAAAAAATATGAAATAAAATAAACCGGATATAAAAAAATGTTACTCGGTTTTATTATCCATTTAGAAAAAATTCCTTTGTAATCCGAATAGCGAATTGTCTTTCTAAGTAAATTCAGAAGGGGGATAACAAATAATAATACAATTACAAGACCAACCTCTTTTCCAAAATCAAAGGTGTAGATCTGCGCTTTAAAGCTATAGATTTTTTCCATGGAAATGGTTTTAAAAACAAAATGTATGTAAGCGATAGCCGCAATTACAAAAGAAAGAGAAATAACTGCGACTGCTTCTTTAGGTCTATCATTTTTAGGGTAATAGTAAGTAAATCCAACGAGGCACGCGTTGCCAAATAATACAAGGCAAGAGGCATATCGGTGGTATGCGCCAAAGTCAGCAAAGATGGAATACGATGCCGTGTAAGCTGCGAATAAAAACATTTCCCCTATAAAAAAACCGGCAAGCCAGTAAGTAGATCTCACTTTTTCTTTTTTGAAAATCAAAAAAGAAGCAATGATAAACGAAATCAAGGTGTCAAAGAAAACACCAGGCGAATAGTAAGAAAATAATAACCAATCCATTGCGATACCTTAGAACAATGCTAAGGGAAAGCAACTAAGTTTTTATCATTTAACTAGGAATTGGCGCAGCAAAAAAAAGCAAATTACGAGTGTAGAAAAACTAGAAATTACAAGGGAATTACTTATTATAATTTAGAATCGTTTCATAGAGTATCTGTATTCCAGTTTTCAAATGAGAAATGCGAATGCTTTCGTCTTTACCATGAATCCCATCTAATTCATAATCTGTTAAAAGAGCAGGAATTAATCCATAGCATTTAAACCCATGCGCTCTAAAATAAGAAGAGTCGGTAGTGCCTGGCGACATAAAAGGAGTAACCACTGCTTCTGGAACTACTTTTATGGCTGTGCCGGCTAACGTTTGAAAAAACTTACTATCCATCGGCGAAACTGTCGCTGCTTCGGAATGCTTTACTTTAATTTCAATTTTATATTTATCCGCAATGGCTTTTATTTTAGCAAGGTATTCGTCCGGAACAATACCGGGTAATAGGCGTATGTCTACAGTTGCCTTTGTGTGATTCGTAATTACATTGATACCGATTGGATCAGAATCTATTCCAGTAATGCTTACTGTATTAGAAGTCATTGCCCGGAGATGCTTATTCGTTTGAATCACTCCATTCAATATAAGTTTAATGAGTGGATTACGAGATCTTTTTAGTACAAATGAATTTGGAAAACTACTCGCGACACCCATCTGATAAAAAAAAGCAGAGGTAATGTCAGTAATAATTGTATCCTTAGAAAATACCTGTAATTCTAAAAGAAAGTCTAACATGTTCTTAGCCGCATAGGAAACCGGCGGAGTACTTCCATGACCTGACTCGGCGTTTGCTTCGAGTTCTAGCCAGAGAATCCCTTTTTCTGCATATTGAAGATTAAATATTTTACTTCCTTTAACGGCTACTCCGTCTGTACCGCTACCACCTTCATTATGAATAAACTCATAGCCTTTAAATAAATCTTTATGATTATTTACAATATATTGTGCGCCGTGCATAGATCGACTTTCCTCATCTGCGAAAGCCATATACATCAGTTTATGTTTTAGTTTAATGCCTGATTTTTTTATAAGTAACATCGCATAGAGTTGCATAAGCCCAAGCCCTTTCATATCAACAGCCCCTCGTCCATAGATTCTATCCTCTATGCGAATTCCATTAAATGGAGGATATTTCCATTCTGCCGCTTCAGCCTCTACCACATCCATATGATTCATAAAAATTACACCGCCACCATCTTCTGTTCCGGGTAATTCTGCGAGTAGGCTTGTTCTATCAGGCTTTCCTGGATATGAAATTAACTTTACTTGGATTCCATTTTTTTCTAAAATTGCTTTTAGAAAATTAGCAGACTCGATTTCATTTCCACGAATTGTTTTAATCTGAATGTATTTTTGTAAATCGCTTGCAGCTTCTTCTGCAACTACACCGAAATCGGGAAGATTGGAATTTTCTGTTTGGCTTATAATTTTAAGACCTGACTCGGTAAAAAAAATAGTCAGAAGTAAAGTTAAAAGGATTATACCAATAAGCGAGAATATAGTTTTTTTCATAATTCAACTCTGTATTAAATGATTTTTTTGGGCTTCAAAATATTTCCAGACTTGGACAGCGAATACTTGCGCACGATCAATTAGCCCCTCTTGTTTTTTGACTTGCGTAATAGACCACTTTCCTTGCACGCATAACGTCACCAAGTGGGCGGTGAGCAAGAAGTGCATTCCATGGATCAAATAAAGTTTTCTCCATTTTTTCAGCTAACGCTTTTGCATCTACAGTATCCAAATTTTGAGAAGGAATGATAAGTTTTGCGACGGTAACATAGGGTGATTCTGACTCTAGCCAATCAACGGATGCATCTTCGATAGGAGTAATTTTCTCATCTACAAAGAATTGCAATTGTAAATTAAATTCTACAGCGTCTGTAGCAAGCGCTTTTTTAATATCAACGGAGAGGTCTGATTTATTGGAAGTTAATTTAGTATTAGCCGCAATTGGAATTAATCGAACGCGAGATGCGTATTCTCCACAGGCAATGGGTGCTGCAGAATGAAAAGTTTCGCTCATAAAACCAGTAAACGGTTTCCCAAAAGTTTTAACTGTTTTTGCAATTTTTTGAAATCCACCAATGATTCCATAAGTTCCTAACATATGTTTTAAAAGTGCGAATGGACTTTCTGATGCGGCTAATACCAACGCGATAAAAGGAGCAGACTTTGGAAAAGAGAACGCAGATTGGTTGATGAGCGTAAAATCCTGATTTTGCGTATTCCCATTTCCAAGAGCACTCGGAGCATTTTGACCAAGAACTTTAATTGCAAAACCACGAATATCCGGAACTGCGTCAGACTTAACATCCACACCGCCATTGGAAATTCGAATCCAAGCGTCATAGATTGTTGGTTTTGCAAAAAGACCTTGCTTCGCATATTCAGGAAGATTATCCATTACCTGTAGCTTAGCTTGTAAACCACAAATCATCTTTCTATGCAAGGCTCTTCCATTTCCAAAAGATGCTGATTTCTTTTTTTGTATTTCTACTATTTTTTCAGCATAACCATTGAATCTTTGTTCTTCGTCTAATCCAATATCTTCTCGCCATTCTTTGCTTGGTGCTTTCATAAAACTTATCCTTCAAATTATTTCCTAGTTATTCCATACAATGCCTGCTTGAATTAAGACAAGTCTTTTTATTTTAGCCGACGATTTAGAACGGACAGGAGTTTGTGCTACCTGACTTGGTACTACAAGTGATTGCTTTCACTCTCTTCGAAGCTCGCAAATCAGAAATTAAGTCTTTCTCGGTTTGTGTAAAACCTCCATTTAAGCAAGCAGAAGCATCTGACTTTACCTGTGTAGCGCTTGTTCCCGGCGGTAAAGTCAAGCTAAGAATAGAATCAAGTGTGGTTACAATTTTATCTGCGGCTACTCCGATTCTACCTCTTGGGGAATTAGTAAAGAGTAATTCAGATTCACTTACTAAAGAAGCGGGTGAGATCATGCCGGTATCTTCACAGGAGCTAACTACCGAATAAGAGTTATTACCCAGAATAAAATCCTGTTGATTAAAAGTTGAAACCGTATCAGAAGCAATTCCCGAATTAAAAAAAGAAAAATTACAAGTAGGAACTGCTTTGACTAAATCATTTCCTTCACTTAAATTAAAAGTTTTTTCTGCTGATGTTAAAATTAAATCATTTGCATTGCATATCCCGGCTGTTCGCCTGTCACAATAGGCAGTGCTAGTAGAAGTTTCTTTTCTAAGACAATTACCTTTCGTTCTATTTTGCGCTAGAAATAAAAAAATCAAATCAGTCCTTTTGCTACTTTTGTTCTTCTTATTTATACCATCTATATCAGAGCAACTGAGGATAATGGATAACAAGAGTAAGAAATAAAACAGTCTAAATTTCTTGGATTCATTTATCCTTTTTTTGCGTCTCTGCGGCTTCGCGTGAGAAAAACTATTTTTATGAAAAAACAATAAAGAGGATAACATACTAAAACCTCACCTCCACTCCAATATTGAGAAGCGGTAAATATACAAGCCTTCCACCGGGTAACGGCGATTGTATGTAAGGAGAGTTCAGTGTGTCATATACGGGAGAGGGATTCGATCCGTTTAGATAAGGCTTAGTTACATCAAACGTTTGACCGGAAATATTTCGATTTCCTAAAAGATTGATTACTTCGATATAACCGTTTACGAGTCCCCAATCATAATTCATGAATCTATCTAGGCGAATATCAACTTGCTGAAAGGAAGCAAGACGAGCAGAATTATAATCATTTGAATACTGCGCAGTATTGAGATTTACCCCAAAGCTAGCAGCCTGCGAAATGCGACTAGAACCAACGATAGGCGTAATAGGAGTATTGGTAAAATAACGAAATCGTCCACCAAACTGCCACTGACTTGTAATCTTCCAACCGAATACAATGTTCAAAAGATGCGTTCGGTCTAAGTCATATAATTCGCTGCGATCATTATCATAGAGTAGTTCTATTTGGTTATCATCATAATAATTTACATAATTATTTCCAACCTCTGTTTGATACAAGAGTTTTCGTGTTCCATTCTTAAGTGTTCTTTGTGTAGCCTCGTAGCTTGACAGTCTTGTCTGGTGATTATTTCTTTTAGTAATCGAATTCGAATAGGAAATCCAACCAAATAAACCATTCTCGCCTGGCTTATTTGATTTTTTTAAAAATACTTCTACACCTTCCGAAAACCCATCTCCACGATTTGAATAATTAAGCGCCTTATCAGTTAGAATATTTCTAGAAACAAAGTCAGTCTTTTGTAAAATATCGCGCGGCTCATTATTGAGCGCATAGGGATTGCGCGCATAAGAGTCAGAAACCACTAAGTCAGAAAAAATATTTCGAAAGCCTTCTACTTTAAAAAGCCATTGGGAATTAATTTCCTGGTTAATTCCTATAGCAAGATGTTCCGCCTTCTCCATGAGTAAATTCGAATTACCCACCTTAGCGGATACTTGCTCTATACCTACAGGAGCATTACGGTGAATACCCGCCCCGGCTATAAAAGTCGTGCCGGTCTTTGCAATCGTATAAGAAGAGCTGATTCTAGGGCTGAGTGCTTTTTGGTTTGCCAGATTATAATAATCCCATCTTGCGCCGGGAACTAACTTAAATCCAGCATACTCTAAAGTTGCCTCCGCGAACGCACCGTATTCCTTGGATTTTGCCCCATCTCCATCTATGAGTGCCCGAAACGTAGGAGAACTATCAAGAAGATCATTGAAAATTTTTGAAAACAAAGAATTTTGCTGTGTGATATTTTCGCCCTTAAGTGTAATATTTTTTTCTCGATAATTTTGTCCTGTTTCTATCCGAAAAATATTTTTTACCACTTCAAAAGACTGAATATTTTCAGCAAAATATAGTGTCTGTGTGGTTACATTTTGTATGCCAAAGATATTTTCGGCTGTTGTCGGGTTTGTAATTTTTAGTTCAAAAAATTCTTTAAAGGTGTTTCGAGAAATACTGAGAGTATTACTAAATTTTGTTCCCGGTTGGTAAATATAGCGTACCCCCTCGGTATTGAATTTTTTATCGAGTCCAATCGGCGGTCTGCTATCGGAAGAACCCGAGCCAGCATTTTCAAATTCAGCCTGCGTTTTCGTATAAGCCTGCCTATCTCTAGCTCCGAATAAAGATAAATTTACTTTGTGTTTATCTGAAAAATCATATCCATATTTGAATTGGTAATCCTGGTAGTCCGCATACTTTGCATTAGGCGGAATTGCATCGGGATAAACCGTAAGTAAAACCAGGTTCGGATAATTCTTTCTAGCCGCTGCTATCATATAAGATTTTTGAGTAAGCTTTGATTCAATCATAGCATCAGTTAAGAATAAATTCATATTTAAAATTGTTGTAGTTTTTTTTACTTCTGATTTTCCTTCAATGTTAATGATTCCGCCTGTAGCATAACCATACCTGGTAGAATAGGCACCTGTATAAACATCAAAGGATTTAATAATGTTATTGTTTAAAACAGAAGATTGATTTCCCAGATGAAAGGGATAACTAACGGGAAACCCATCAAAGTAAAATTGATTTGCCCGGGATCCCGCTCCGCGTAATACTATATCGCCGCGGTCACTGTTTTGATAAGGACCGTTATTATTTCCTTGAAACAAAGCAGCCGTCGTAGAAAGTCCAACGGGTATAGCGGGAGAAACTCCCGGCAAAGTCAGAATAGCCTTTAGCGAATCACCCTGCGATCCCGGCAAACGCTTGATTTCCTCTTGTTGCAAAGTATAGCGGGAAAGTTTTGATTTTTCTTTTTCGCCAGAGACTTCAATGGCTCCTTTTTCCTTTTCTCCAACGAACACAACTATCTCTTGCCCATCGTAATAGATTTCTTTTCTTCTTACTTCTACATCGGCACCGGAAATAATTCTGATGGTATAATAGCCATTTGCCGGAACTTGAAACCCGATTTCCCCCTTGGCATTCGTTGTAAAATAACCGCCGGATTCTTTTATAACTACAGTTGCATTGGGCTTGGGCGAATTTGTAGCTTTGTCTATAACTTTAATCTTAGCTGTGATAGGTTTCTCTTGTGCAATAATGGAGGGAATTAAAAAAAAACAGAGATAAAAAAAAGATAGAATTTTCAAAATATCCTCACACAACTCCAAGGATATGTCTTGAAAGGACACCTTGCGTTTAATATATCTAATTCGCAGCGATTCACTTCACCCGGTGGTCTATCATGAATAAAGAAAAGTGGATCGCTTGGTCTATTGCCACATTGACTGGCTTTCGCTTCAATCAAAACTAGAATACGCTTCTGAATTTCCCATGAATCGATTCTATTATTGTCATAGCAATTCAAAACGCTTACTAGGATAAGGATTTTTTTAAATACTTTAAACTTTTTGTGCATTGATTCTATAAATTGTAAACTCGCCTTTCATTCCCGGAATTTCATATTTTAATTCCTCGAATATTATTTTATTAGACTCTAAATAGAAATCAACGTCAGGATTATCCTTATACTCCTTTGTAAAAACAATTTGCGATGCGCCTGCTAATTTTTGAATCTTGGCTGCGATGTTCACTGTTTTTCCGAAATAGTCAATGCCGCTATTTAGATTGACTGCAATGCACTGTCCATAGTGTATCGAAACTCTAAGCCTAATTCCACTCATATTCTTTCCGTTAAAGGTATCTCGAAGAGACATAGCCGTGTTAATCGCACCCATAGGAGAAGGAAAAGCTGCCATCACTGCGTCGCCTATCGTCTTAATAATAGCTCCTTCATTTTGCTTAACATACTTATTTATTTCTTCAAAATGCTTTTTTACTTGAACAAAGGTTTTCGAATCACCTTGCTCTTCGTATAAGCTAGAGGAACCAACAATATCAGTAAATAAAACTGTTTGCAATCCTAACTCCAATTTCAATTCACTAGAAATAGATTCTGCTGAAAATAAATCATGAAATTCTTGCAGGCTAAATATATAGGCAGGTCTGAGGACATAAGGATCCCAGGAAGTTTCTTCAATCGTAAAAAGATGTGGCTTATCGTCCGTATTCGTAACACGGACTAACGGACTTTCTGCTGAGAGGTAATTTTGATTATCTCCAGGTGACCAGTTTACAACTTTTGCAGTCTCTGAATCTGTTATGCTTAAAGTTCCAACTTCTACATTTCCCTTAATTCGCAGTCTATACAAACCTATTCCCAGGCTTAAGTTTGTCTCGACAGTTTCTTTGGGTGCTATCATTTTTTGCATTTTAATGTGAGGCTTTTTAGCAGGCTCAGCACTACAGAAAAATACTTTTGCAACGTTACGTATAGATGGATGAACGTGGAATGTAATTTCTATAGAATTTTCCGAATCATTTTCGTATTCAATCTCGCAGACATCACAATTTGCCTTACCTGGTATATCGTATAACGTTCCTATTTCTAAACGTGTTCCGCGACAATGCGGACAAATTACATCCCAGCTAATGGTAAGTAGCCCCGCACGAGTAGCATACATGCACGCAATGACTAAATCTCTTTCTTTAACTCCCCATTTTTTAGCTAACTCCAAAACTCGAATTCGATATAAATCGAGTTCATTCCCGTATTCAATATAATCAATTAACTTATGAACCAGATCCTTTGAAATATTTTTTTGCAATAAGTCTTCTGTTATTTTAAATAGAGCCGAATGGTTATTAGCCATGCTTTTCTCTTCACGGGGAATTAACTCTGCCTTAAAGTTTCTGGACTTAGAAAGGTTTTCAATTTCAGAAAGAATTAGCGCATACTTTTTATAAATCGCATTCCCTGAAGCAAGTAAGAGAATCTTAGAGAAAAATCCTTTTGGAATCCAACCCAAATATACATAAAGACGAGTCGATTCTTCTGAAATTTTTTCAAAATGATAAATTGCTTTTACTGTATGCGCAAAACCCTTACTATATTCTCTGATGCTTATTAAGTGACTACCCGCAACCCATGTCCAGGGAACTTCAAGCCATTCGAGGGAAATTCCTGCATTGGTTGCTTTCCCATAAAGAGCACCTTCTTTCTCTTCAAAATTCATTTCACTTAAGCCCATTGCTTTATTGAGCCTAGATGTATCACTTAAAAAAGACCATAGCGCATCGACTGAAATATTTAGATCAAATACCCAGAACCAATCTAATTGTTTTGGTTTTTTGGATAGGTATTTATCTTCCCAAGGATATAGCTTGAAAAATTCGTCTAATGTTAAACTCATATTAGTTTAGATACATGTTACTAGTTCAAAAGAAAGACAAGTCGTAAAAATTATTCAAAAAAGAAAAAGAATGGTTGTT
>JANMOF010000242.1:0-7153 GCA_031368925.1 Leptospiraceae bacterium | reverse complement strand
CAGAGACGGCGAAGGCTCTGGAGAACGTAGACCTTTTAACAGACCTCCACGTCGTGATGGTGAAGGTTCTGGTGAACGTAAGCCGTTCAATAGACCTCCACGCAGAGACGGAGAAGGCTCTGGTGAACGTAGACCGTTTAACAGACCTCCACGTAGAGACGGCGAAGGGGCTAGTGAGCGTAGACCGTTTAATAGACCACCACGCAGAGACGGCGAAGGCTCTGGTGAACGTAGACCATTTAACAGACCTCCACGTCGTGATGGTAGCGGTAGCGAAGGGTCAAATGAGCGTAAGCCGTTCAATAGACCACCACGCAGAGATGGCGAGGGTTCTGGAGAGCGTAGACCGTTTAACAGGCCACCACGTCGTGACGGTGAAGGGGCTAGTGAGCGTAAGCCGTTCCCACGCAGAGACAGAGAGGAATTTAGAGAAAGACCGGTTGCATCCTTTGATGGCGAAGAACTAGAAGAAGCTCCTCCAGAGAAAAGAGAAGTTAGAAGATATACAATTGATCCAGAGGAAATGAAAAAGAAATCATTTCCAAAAACAAATAAGAAAATAAAAGTTCGCAAAGACAAAGAAGAAGGTATTTTACGAAGTAAAGACGACGAAAAGGCTGAACTTTTAGCTAGACTAAAAGAAGATTCACTAACAGGCGGGGAAAGAAATTTTACTGATGGAAGTGAGCAAACGGTTTTTCGCATTAACCGCTTCTTAGCAAAATCAGGTCTCGGAGCAAGACGTGATGTAGAAGACTATATCCGTTCGGGACAAATCCGTGTAAACGGGGAAGAAGAAACATCATTGTCTCGCAAAATAGATATTACAAAAGACACGGTTGAATTCAACGGAGAAAAAGTTGAGCTAGTATCGGATAATACCATTTTGGCGCTAAACAAACCAGAAGGCTATTTGTGTTCGCACCACGACGTGCACCATGATAAGACTGTATTTAATTTGCTCCCGCTCAAATACAAAAAATTCAACATGGCTGGACGACTCGATTTAACATCTAGAGGGTTAATGATATTTTCCTCAAATGGAGATGTATTAAATCAAATTTCGCATCCTTCTTATGACGTAAAAAAAAGATACTTAGTAAAAGTCGATAAGCCAATCCAGGAATCCGACTTCGTAGAAATTTTCCTCAAAGGAATTGAAGACGATGGCGAATACCTGCGCGCTAAAGAAGTGAGAATGGCAGATCCTAAAACATCGACTATTTCAATTATGCTACAAGAAGGAAAGAAGAGGCAAATCCACCGTATGTTCCAGGCAATCGGTTACAAAGTCGTTGACTTGCAAAGAGTGCAAATTGGCAAATTGCTATTAGACGATTTAGATTTACCAGAAGGGAAATTCAAGGAAGTTAAACTAGAAGATATCTTCGGATAGGAGTTACACGTGAGCTTTTTAAGCATCAAATTCTTTTTACTTTTCATCCCGGTGTTTTATATCTATTGGAATGTCAACAATAGGTATAAACGTTTGATTCTTCTAATCGCTTCCTGTATTTTCTATAGCTTCTTTAGTTTTAACTTTCTACTGCACTTTTTAGCAGTTATTACAATCAACTATTTACTGATTCGATTTACGCAGGATAAATCTTATTTTTTAAAACTCACGATTGGTTTTAACCTATTAAATTTATTTTTATTCAAATACTTTTATTTCTTTTTAGAGAGCGTTGGCTTTTTAACTGGCATACAAGCATTAACCAATAAGTCAGAGTTAAACCAATACTTTAGTAGTATTGCGTATATCGCAAATTTTGAAGTCATTCTTCCCGTGACTATTAGCTATTACACGTTCCAATTGATTTCTCTTTCTGTAGACTTACATAAAAAAACAATCGAAGGACCAATTTCACTTTATGATATCGCATCTTACACTTTATTTTTTCCAGTGATGATTGCAGGTCCGATCACGCGCTACAAAGATGTTGTGCCTATGATGGAGTCGCCTAATTTAACCAAAGAAGATATGTTCGAAGGCATTTGGAAAATTCTACTCGGACTTACCAAAAAAATTGCACTTTCCGATTCGATTGCGACTGTTATCTATCCAATTTTTAAAGAGCCAGAAAATTATTCTGGATATTCGATTTTACTGACCTGTTATTTTTTTGCGATTCATCTTTACCTGGATTTTTCGGGGCTAACGGATATTGCCCGTGGACTTGGTCGCCTACTCGGCTTTAATCTTCCTGAAAATTTCAAGGCTCCTTTCTTCTTGACTAGCTTCTCTGATTTTTGGAGAAGATGGCATCTCAGCTTTTCTTTTTGGATAAGGGATTATATCTATATACCGCTTGGTGGTTCACGGGTGAGCGAGGCGAAAGGCTATCTAAATCTACTCATAACTTTTGTTCTCGGTGGGCTATGGCATGGGGCAAGTATGAATTTTATCATGTGGGGATTTTTAACTGGTGTATTTCTTTCCGTAGAAAGATTTATGGAAATCAAAAAAATCAACCTCATTCCAGAAAACCGATTCAAGCCTTATTTAAAATTTCTATTTGTGTTTCATGTTTATATGATTACCTGGATTCTATTCTTCACACAATCCTTATTAGCCGCTTTTACTGTAATCTGGAGAATGCTTAGCTTTCAATCAGGGTTTCAAATGAAAAATATTGAGATGGGCTTATACGTATTACTCTTTGGGATGTTATTTCAAGTCACAGAAGAATTTCCAGAAAAGTTTGTGTGGTTTGAAAAATGGAAACGGTTTATCCTTCCAATATTTTCTCTTGCGATTGTTTTACTCATACTAAATAACAGTGGCAATAAGGATTTCTTCTATGAAAAATTCTAAGCTTTACCTGTATTATCCCCTCTTCTTCTTTCTAATCCTACTTGCACTCGATAAAATTTTTACGATTGATTATTTTAAAAATAATTTTATGCAGACTGGAAATATTGTATATTATAAGCATAGACCTCTCTTATTTGAAAAACTCAAAGCAGACAAGAGCGATAAAAACCTGCTACTAGCTTTTGGGGATTCGCGCGCGTATGCGTATTCAGAGCTTGCATTTGAAAAAGATAAAGAGCGAAAAGAGAAGTATACCATTTATAATTTTTCAGGACCACAGGCTGTGCCTGCCTATACTCTATTTTGGATGGAAAAAATAGTAGAGGCAAAACTTCATCCTAAATTTATTTTCTTTGTAGTTAGCCCTGAGGGATTTGATGATTCGAAAGGTCTCATGCACGATCCATTTCTTCGTATGGGGGCAAACGACGAGTTTGTGATAAAATACTGGAAGCATATTCCATCTGACGACAGGCAAGAATTTCTTTTAGATAAAATGATTGCCTTTCGTAAATTGGAATTTAACTACAAATTGCTTCTCGAAAGATTAAAAAGCCGCAAGCTGCGTGAATACGATATTAAGTATAATAGTGAATTGCCGCTTCTCGATATTTCGAAAGGCTCTCAACTTGCCTATATGAGTTTTGTAAACGATGAGAAGCGACTCGAAGGAGATTCGCTTCGAATGAAAAATATTTATCTCGGCAGTAATTTTAAGCAACACGAAACACAATACTTCTATACGGAAAAAGTTCTAGAATTAGCAAAAGCAAATGACATAAAAGTATTTCTCATCTGGCCTCGTGTCTATAAAACTTATCGTAAAGAATACGAAAAGTTACAACTAAAAGATAGCTTCGGGAAACGCATGACCGAACTTGCGGACAAATACGGTATGCGCTTCTATGATCTGAATACTGTTTCCGATTGCGATGAGTTCTATGATGCATCCCATCAATCAGTCTCCTGTTATGGTAAAATTGTGAATTTCTTCGTAGATGAGTTTGAGGGGAAAAAGATTACCACGGATGAACACCGATAAGAACACGATTATTTTATGGTTAATTTGAACGGGTAAACTCATTTGCGAAAAAAATTACTTGTGGACAAAGTCGAAAGAAATTGATTTATAAGAGTATTTGAAAGAATGAGAATTGCCAATGATAGAAATAAAAATAGATGATCCTGCGATTGAAAAAATTTATACTTCTTCGGAAGAGATTTTAACTTTGCTCAGAGGTATTGCAAACAAAGAGCTCCAAATCGTTCCCGCAATAAAATCAAATGTAATAAGGCTTATAAATATCCAAGAAGTATTACAGCAATATTTCCAAGATAAACCGGTTAATCGAGCTTATCTCTTTGGATCCTATGCAAGAGGGGAAGCGAAAGAAGAAAGCGATATAGATTTGTTAGTCGAACTTGACTATTCCTCCAAAATCGGAACTCTATTTTTTCGTATGACTAGCGACTTAGAGGAATTATTCGCTAAAAAGGTAGATTTACTTTCCTCCGAAGCAATCACGGAAGCTATTAAAGAATCTGTATTTAAAGAAAGAGTGCTAGTATATGAAGCCACTGTCTGAACTATGATTCATATGATTTTTGTGATTGGGATGATTAAGACGCAAGAATAATTCTTAATAGGAAATCATAGTAATCATTTTAATCACAAAAATCACAGTTCAGACATTTTTTTACTTTCCAATTTCAGCGGCTAATTCTAATTTAGCCTGATGGAATTACTCTATCTCTGGATCGAAGACTATAAAAATATTCATCATCAAGGATTTAATTTTAGCCCGCAGTATAGGTTTAAGTTTGAGCCAGAGTTTAAAAGAGCCGCGGATGGAAATCTTCCGAAAGACAAAGATGGAAATGATATTATTGAAGTCGTTGGCGGAACTTTAAAAGATGAGATAGGCGACAAAGCTAGAGATAATGTTCTGCTAGAAAATTTCTTTGAGCCTTCACAAAAAGTGAAGGATGCTTGTACAAATCCTATTGAACTTGGCACCATTACAAATATCACTGCGATTGTTGGGGCGAATGGTGCGGGTAAGAGCAATTTGCTGGATTTTATTAAAGACAATTTTAGAGAAGAGTTTGCTACTAGTAAAAAAAATGGAGGATATAAGTTTATTTCTATAATTCGAGATGAAAAAATAAAATATATTTATAGTAGCAATATTACGACCATTCAAAAAATGAACGAACATTTAGAAGAATTTTTGTCGTCAAAGGAAGCTTCGATTTATTCATTTATTTTCTATTCCAATCAATTAACACCATACAGGAACGAAAAATCTAGCGGGCCTTTTGAAATGCCATATTCGTTGATATCTGTTAGCCTTTGTGAATTTTTAGAAAGAAAAACGATCGTTGTAGATGGCAAAACAAATAAGGAAATTTTGACTAATTACTTTTTATCGCATCTGAAAACACAAATGGATTTTATTCAAATTCTTAAAGATAAAGGAATCAACCTAGCTTTACCTTTTAATCTGCCAAAATTTTTAAATCTTACTATTGCGCCAAATTATCGTTTAACTCCGCTAAGAGAAACTGATACAGAAAATGTGTTTCCAAAATTTAAAAATCTGTTCGAATTGTATGCTAAATTAGCTTTCGACCTACCCCCAGAGTCAAACGAATATGAGCTAGCTGTCCGATTATTAAAACTCAATAATACAAATAGAATCTTGAGCAGCATTGCTATGAAATTTGAAGCAAAGCATGACTTAGACAATTTTTTTACAAATTGGGGAAATTATAATAGTATATCTGAATTGGATGAAATGATAAAAAGATTTGTAAATGCTGAACATGAAAGAACTCCGTATCGGAACGAACGTATTATTATAAAAGACTTCGGAACTTTTATGAATGAATTTGAACGGCATTACAAAAATATTCTTGGTGAAAAAGAAATTTTTTTGCAGGATTATTTTCGGAATGAGAAATTTATTAAAGAAGATTTTACTTTTTCTTCTAGTCTTGAATCCTTCTTAGGAATTTTTAAATCTTACTTTGAATTACATTATGATTATTTTAATATTAGCTGGCAGGGATTGAGTAGCGGTGAAGATGCCTTTATATCTATTTATTCTAGATTTTATTCAGCCATTACGCCTACTCTCTTTGAATATAATTATAAAGAGGAATCTACAAAAATAAATTTACTAATCCTAATCGACGAAGGTGAAGTTGGTTTTCATCCTGATTGGCAAAAAAAATATTTGAAATATCTAGTTGATTTTTTCCCTCAAATTTACCCAGGTGCGAATATCCAAATTATCCTCACAACGCATTCGCCTTTCCTTGCTTCTGATTTGCCGAAAGAGAATATTATATTCTTAGAGAAAGGTAATAAAGGAGAAATAATCGAAAGCGATAAGTCACATGCTGACGGCAAATGCATTGTAGTCGATGGACTGAATGAAAAGAAACAAACCTTTGGGGCTAATATTCATACTCTGCTGTCAGATAGTTTCTTTTTACAAAACGGATTAATGGGTGAGTTTGCGAATAATAAAATTCAATCGGTGATTGATTATTTGAATGGAAGGACAGAACGTAATCTAGCGAAAGATAAACAATATCAGTCTATTATTGATATAATTGGAGAACCGATTTTGAAACGTAGACTTCAATTGATGATGGATAGTAAACGACTTGAGAAAGTGGACAATCATGAAAAAGAAATCCAAGAATTAAAAAAGAGAATAGAGATTCTGGAAAAGCAAAATAAAGAGAAAGACTAAGTTATGATTCCTATTAGAAGAAAAAACTTACATCAATTAGCCGAACGTCATCTTGAAAGTATATTAGAATATGCTAAAAGATCTAAGGCAACTTCATTTACAATGGATCAAATTAATACATTTGATATTTGGCTTAAACATAAATTTGACGGTCTTTCTTTTGAAAGATTAATTCTAGCGAAGCCTGAAATGCTAGATGAGATTGCGAATACTTTTGAAGGTTTAAAAATGAATGTAAAAAATGAAGGTCATAAAATAAATTTTACTCTTCAGGATATCGATATAAATATAATTTTTAAAATTCCTGAACTGTATGAAAAGTTTTCTCCTAAAGATTCAAGCATGAAATTGAAGGATGGTAACTCATATAGCGGTAGTGTTTTAGTTGAATCTCTTGGTCTTACAGTATGCCCTTATTGCAATCGAAACTTTATTAATACGATTTATGAATTAACTGAGGATAACATAAATAGTCCGAAGGCTATCGAACGTCGCACTTCTCAGCTAGATCATTTTTATCCAAAATCTACCTTCCCAATTTTAGCAATGTCATTTTATAACTTGATTCCAA
>JANMOF010000238.1:0-14252 GCA_031368925.1 Leptospiraceae bacterium | reverse complement strand
ATCTAAACCGCTTTGTTTACCAAAATTATTCTCCGTCTGTGTTCCAAAGAAATTAGTTCTAAGAATTGCAATCACTGCCGTTCTAATTGCATTTAATACTTCATCTTCTCTGATTGTTTTAGCTTTGTCGGCTAAGTCTTTCATTGTAGATTCGCTTCTTAGTTTTCCTTCTCTAAATTTTGAATAGAAAAAATTCCAGGCTTCTTCTGAAAATTCGGGGTAACTCAGGAGTATCTCATTAAAATCACTTTTGTTAAAGGAGGGATTTGTTTGTAGACAATACTCCCGAATTGATTTTAAAAATAATATTGCATTAGAATCCAAATTTGTTTTTAGAATTAAAGTAGATAAAGAATCAGCCGCTAATTTACCTTCCATGGTGTAAAATAAAGCAAGCCTAAGTCTTTCGAATAATTTATTTTCATTTGCAAAACTTTCGAAAAAGAATTCTGTTTTAGAATATGTCTGATGATTGCATTTGAATCTGTATACTCTCTGTGAAATAGCGGACAATCCGAATGAGCTCAATGCATTTACCCATTTAGATAAATTGAATTCCTTTTCTTTGGTCACAGCTTCTATAAGTGTAGCATTTGTTTTTGTTTCTACAATATTAAATACAACCCGGTTTCCATTAAGCCTTTGTACCAATTCCAAATCGTATACAGCCTTTTCTGGATCGTGAGTTGCAATATAATCACTTCTAAATTCAACATTCTCTGGAAAAGGAATATCTTTGAATCTATCTTCCCATTTTGTTTTAATAAACTCAATCCAGGGTCTAAAGGAAAATTCTATTTGGGAGCTAATTTCAAATAGCTTCTGCTTTGAGTTTTGGTTAGATCGGATTAAATGGTAGCACTGAACCGAGTTTGTAAGGAGAATATGGTAAGATTTGACATTAGCGCCTGGAAGCGCTGTAAGAATTAGATTTTCAGATTCTATTAATTTACCTTCCACCCAATTTTTTTCGGGTATAGTTGTAAGAATAAGTGCGAGATCATTATTTAGAATAAGACCATTGGATCGATTCTCTGTTTTTAGAGATTGTTCAATAATTACTTTGAATAAAGAAAGGTAAGAATCTTCTGACATTAGAAATAAAATTTCTACAGGTAACGAATTAAAAATTCTACGAACAGTTCTTCCAAGTCCCGACGCATATTCAATATTTTCCCTTAATAGAAATTCTTTGAATAAATTACTAAAAAAAGGAATCTCAATAATACCTAGAGTCTGTGCATGTTGAGTAAAGCTTCCGATGAGTAAAATTTTAAAAGTTTTATGAATAAAGGAAATGTAAAAAAGATTATTTTCCCCCAAAAACCCTTCCGTTCTAGACTCTCTGCATTTCATAACAAGCAATTCGGAATTTGCCTCTAGTTGGCTAAACCATTCGAGGTAAGGCGGGTTATCCGCAGCTACTCCAAATAATTCCATCTTCTTTCCATTTTCTACATAGCATGCTCCTTCCCAAACAAGCCCCTTCTTTAAAAGCCAATCGATTAATAGCCATTTGTCGGAATTCTTTATATTTGCTATTGATTCTAGTTTCTTGTTGAATGCAGGAAATTGAGTCGTCAGGTTAAGAATTTTTGAATAAGCATTATGAATTTGAGTTAAGATTTTTTTGATTACTGATTTATCTTTAGTTTGAATTTCAATATAGTAAAATTCTTTTCCTGGCTCTGGATGAAAATGCAAGCTTCGATTGATTGGGAGATTCATTTTGTGAAATAACGATCTGATATTAGCCGCAAAGAATGGCATAGACTTACAGACGATTACAATACACTGTAGATTAATTCGCAAAAGTGGGTCATCGAGGTTTAAGTCGTAGGATTTAGAGTAGACAGGCTCGGTAGTTTTTGATTCTTCATAACATTGCCATAATTCTTCTTGTAAAAAAGATAACTCATTATTCAAATAAAAATCCAGATAAATACTTCCGATTGATTTGTTAAATGCGTCTAAAAAAGTTTTTGAAATGGAACTCATAAAACATCCTTCCTTTAAAATTCTCAAATAGAAAAATATTCAGATAGGTAATTTTGCAATTCCTTATTATAGGATTTTTATTTTTTTATGAGTTGCTAATCCTCTTCCTCTTTCAAATCATCTTCTACTTCGAGGTAAGATTCTTTAGGGTTTTCTTTTCTGAAAAAAACAGTTACAATCTTTCCGGCAGGATAGGGTGACAATGCAACTTCAGCTTTGGTTTGCGAATTATAGTAATTATTCCAATAGCTAATACGCTCAGAGGAAAATTTAACTCCATCAACCTCATACTCATATTGGACATATGGGTAAAAATCATTATGCCCCTTATAGACACTTCTGAATTTATGTTTCTTCTCAACACGGGATTCTAGAATTTTTCCATGAACGGACTGCATTTCGGATTTTTTGGGAGTAAATGAAATGCACACCGTAAAGAAAATCAAAGCGGCAAACATAGTTTTTTTAAAATAAGTAAATTTTAAATTCATTCGAGTTTGTGGAGTTTAAATGTTTGCTTAATATATTTACGTGCTTCTTTTGCTGAATAGTTTTTTTTATCAATAGTAAAACCTGTAACTTTTTTGGATAGGATATAGAGCTCATGCTTTGCCCTCGAAGCGCCTGTATATAATAGTTTGCGCCAGGCTTCCGAATTTATCTCAGAGAAGTCAACATCAACTAGTATAAGTATATCTGCCTCTAGTCCTTTGAATTTTCGAATGGTTGTTTTTTGAATTTGTTTCTTTACTCGCTCTTTTGATACAGGAATATTGCGAATAAGAGAAAGTTGCCCTAAGTAAGACGAGTCCATTGCGATTGTAGTAGCCAGAATAATTTGCTCTGGAAGAATATTTTCTTTAGAAATTTTGTCATTTACAATAGAAATTGTATTCGATAGAAAATCTTTGTCATCCTCGCATTCAATCCAGATGGGTTCTCTGCCTTCGATTTCATTTTTAAATTTTATATTTTCTACCCTTATAAATGCATTGGCAGTAGCCGCAATTTGTTTTGTGTTACGACAATTATTCTTTAATACCAATCGACATTCTGCATCTCTTAGCCAAATAGGCAATTCACTTGCCTCTCTATAAATCATCTGACTTTTATCGTAGTAAACAAAAAATTTTCCTGGAATAGATGATTCAAGTGCAGATAACCACTCTCCTTCGAAATCCTGTCCCTCATCAATGATGATATGGGAGTAGGGTAAAGTAATTTTTTTAGATACTAAGTCAGAGGCAAAAAAATGTGCTCTTTCCCTTTTATCGTCCGTATGATTTTCGTATATCTCTGATAAACTAAAAAAACTTTGCACCTCGATATTCGCATCGGTTTTAAAATGCTCCTCTGTAATATTTTTTTTTAGAACTGAGTTATATACTAGAAACAAAACTTTTTCTGAATCTGTGGCAAGCCTTCTTGCGTGCTCAGCAGCTAATATTGTTTTACCCGTCCCTGCACCACCTCCTATTACTGCCCTGTCTTGCTCTTCCAGAAAATCTAGCAAGAGTGACTGCTCTCTTGTTAGCCGCAAGAATTGTTCTTCCCGAACTTCAATATCCCATTTTTGAACAGATACTAGTTTAAAGTAGGGGTTAAGCCATTTCTTGATATTCTCTCTAGAATTTTCTGAAAGATTAATTTGCAAGTGTGCATTATAATATTGAAACACTCTGTCAATTCCTTTGTTAATGTTCGGCAAATTGGAATTATCCAGTATAAAATCACGCTTGAGATAAGAAGGTAAATTGGCTCTTTGAAAAATCAATTGCGGAAAGAATAAACAGGTATTAATAGGGCATTTTTCAGTGCGGGGAAGTCTGCGCTCTAAAATTTGCTTTAGAATATAAAATTTAGATTCCTCTGCCTGGAGATACGGATTCTTATGCATCAATCTGCGATGACCATCATTGCCAGTCTGAAACCATTCTTCGTTTTCAATTGTGATTTCACCGGACTTCACTTCGATTACAAGTATTCCTTGATCCGGATCGTAGATTAAAAAATCAGCTTCTCCTTGCTTATGAAAGGATTTATTTTCTTCTTCTGTCCATGCAAACGAATGAAAAATTACATAATGATCCGGTAAAGATCGGAAAGCATCGTATACAATTTTTTCTCCCATACTTCCATGAAAATCTTTGGATAAAGGAGGTATAAATTCAGGCATAGAGAAATATAATTAGATAAGCCCTACAAAATCAAGCAAAGAAAAATCTATAATTAGACTACATAAAAAATAAGTATAAACTAGATACAGTGAATATCATACAAGCACCTACTGTGTGCATATACACGTTGATTTTTTTCTTCTTTAGTCATAATTTCTCTCTTGCTAATATGATTTGCAATTGCAATAAAAGTTGCTCATTTAATGAAAATTGCATTGTGCAAGAAAAATATATCTTGCGAGAATGCATGAGATCAATAGCTAGAGTAAAAAATCTTTCCGCGCAGTTATGAAAAATTCTTTCTTCCTTGACTTTAATTTTTAAAATGAAATAGTATAGAGAATTAATCTATGAAATGTGAGGTCATTCATGCTGGAAAAAGGATCGAAAACTAATCCTACTGGAAACCTAATCGTATACTGTTATGTAATCGGAGAAAATCCTTTTCAACCTGGTTGCGAAATTATTGCCTCTAACGTAGTAGTTAGTTTTTTGAAAATCAATGATAATTTTCCTGTAGTTACATTCCCTCCAATTTCTTTTCCCTCTATTGAAGAGTTGAAGAAAGTCATTATCCCAAATGAAAGTATGTATGATATGGCTCGCCTTCCTGATTTTAGAATGCCCGAAGATAGAGATGCAGGAAATATTTACATCCAAGAGAGAATGGAACAATACAATGCTTTTGTAATGAAGTATGTCGAGTTTTGCAAAAATAAAGAACGAAATGTAATGCCTGATTTTAACCTTGCTGGAGTGAATGACTACTTAGACGAACTATTAAAGATTTCTATGCAATTTCGTTCTTCTACTGGACTTGCTAGAGATACAGTACAGCAAAAAATTGATAAGCTAATTGAAAATTTTTCCGTTCGCTATCCGCAATTCGATTTAGAAAACTATAAAAACGCTCTCTTCTATCCCGGAAAAAAAGGCGATGAACTAGCAAGCCTTTACTTAAAAAAATTCCAAGCCATTAACGATGAGAAATACGAAGCAGCTTCTATAATAAAGCGTAAAATTTTGGATCTTGAGACAACTGTATAATTAGAACTTGTTTAATTTCAAATTTTAAATGACATCTTTTCGACAGTTGTTTTCATAGACTAAAACTTACTAAAAAAACGGGGTTCACCTTTGGAAACTATTCTATTCCACCTAATTTTTACAGTGTTATTTATCCTTGCAAATGTTGTATTTGCAAAAGCGATTTTGTATCGCGTAAGCTTAGTTTTTAGTGCACAAAAAGCTGCCTTCAATGAAGACTTTCGTGAACATAAAAACTTAGCTCAGAGGATAAAAAGCGTTCTCTTCAATGTTCTTTTGCAAAAGAAAAACTTTCAAGAACCGTTACGCGGCATTATGCATGCGTTTATATTTTACGGTTTTCTTACCTATTTGATTCATACTACCAACCAAATGGTTGCGGGAGTTTTCGGTTACTGGATGGACATACACCAGTTATATACGTTTTCTCTTGTTAGCCTCATCTCGGAAAGTTTGAATCATGTTTATGAATTCATGGTGCAAGGAGTATCTTTTCTTGTACTTTTTGGACTTGGATTTTTTGCTTGGAGAAGATGGATTGCACAGGCAAAAGGACTCGATGTTCATTCCCCTGCGTCGGCAATTGTAATCGGAATGATTGGAACTCTTATGGTATCCACACTTCTTGGTGAAGGGGCAAAAGCGATTTCGGACAATTATGCGCAACACAGTAATCATAGTTTTATCGCTGCGGGAATTGGTTCTATGTGGCAAAACATGGGAGTGGATGGTGAGCGGGCAAACCTTGTTTACCAGATCATGTGGTGGATGCATATTTTGACTGTGTTTACCTTTATGTTCTATGTTCCCACTTCAAAACACGGACATTTAATCTATGCTCCGATGAATTACTTCTTCGTAACCGATACTCCTCGTGGTCAACTTTCTAAATTAAATCTCGAAGACGAAAATGCACTCTGGGGTGCAAATAAAGTGCAAGATTTTCCTTGGCCTTCTTTAATGGACGGTCTTTCTTGTATCGAATGTGGGCGTTGTCAAGTGCAGTGTCCAGCGAACAGAACTGGAAAAGTTTTAAATCCAAAAGCTATTATCGTTGAGTTAAAACACGCTCTCATGGAACAAATGCCACAAGTCGCAGAAGCGCGTAAGGCTGGTAAGTCGGCAGAAGAGATTATGGGCTTAGAGACTAACGTTATTGGGGATAAATACATTTCCGAAGAAGCTTTATGGGGATGTACTACTTGTTATGCGTGCGTCGAGGCTTGCCCTGTGGGTAACAACCAAGTAAACGCTATCGTGGAAATGAGAAGACATTTAGTTTTAGCTGAGTCTAAATTCCCTGCTGAACTACAAGGTGCTTTTACGAACATGGAAAATAATTCTAACCCTTGGGGAGTTGGTGCTCATACTCGTGCAGATTGGGCAGCTGACCTCGGTGTTAAAACAATGGCAGAAGACGCAAATGTGGACATACTCTATTGGGTAGGTTGTGCTGGAGCGTTTGACGAAAGAAGTAAGAGCACAGCTCGTTCTTTTGTAAAGATTATGCAAAAGGCAAATGTAAATTTTGGAATTTTAGGAACAGAAGAAAATTGTTCTGGGGATTCTGCACGTCGTGGTGGAAATGAATATCTCTACCAAACACTTGCCCAATCGAACGTAGATACAATGAACAAATACAATGTGAAAAAAGTGGTAACAGCTTGTCCTCATTGCTACAATACGATTAAGAACGAGTATCCTCAGTTTGGCGGCAACTTTGAAGTTATCCACCACAGTGAATACATCAAAAACCTAATCGACGAGAAAAAAATCAATATAGATCTCACAGTCGAAAACACAAAAGAAAAAGTTACCTACCATGATCCTTGTTACCTAGGACGTTACAACGACGGGTATGAAAATCCTCGCGCAGTTGTAAACGCAGTTTCCGGTAATGATCCAATCGAAGCAGTTGACCATCATTCTAAATCACTTTGTTGCGGTGCCGGTGGTGCACAGATGTGGATGGAAGAACATGGAGATCGTGTAAACGACAAAAGAACCGGTCAACTTCTAGATACAGGAGCAACTACAATCGCAGTTTCTTGTCCTTTCTGTATGACTATGGTGACTGACGGTGTAAAAGCTGCTCACAAAACCGAAGAAGTAAAAGTGAAAGACATTGCTGAACTAGTAGCGGCAAAGATCGGTTAATCGCTATTTGTAAAGACACGCCAAGGCTGTTTGAAACAGCGAAAGCGTGTCTCTACTGCTATGAATTCCCCTCAAGATTTTTCATAAAATACTGAGTATTTACAACGGACCAAAAACTGTTTATCTTCGTAATGCTATTCGGGATGGACAATTATTACAAGCGAGCGCTTGGTTTTCGTAATTCGCTTTTGCCTCAACCCGGGAGGTATATTCAATTGAGTTGGACGATCGATTTTTAAAACTAGATTTTGTTTTTAGACATTATACAAAAAAGTAGGATTTGTATAATGTCTTGTAGGTCAGGACTACAACAAATATAATTAATTATTCGATGAATTCTTTTTTGCTAGTTGGATCTGGATGAATAAATTGTCCGTAAATCCATCCCGTTTTTCCATTCACTGAAATTTTAAACCAAAAAGCCGAATAAAGATTATCTATCTTATCCTCAGATGCAGATTTCTCGATGATACTTACTTCAGTTCTATCATCGGGAGAAAAAAGTTTTTTTGATTTGCTATTTGCCTTTTCTCGCACGTTGACTGACTTTCCATAAATAAAAGCTTTATCGCCTACTTTTAGTGCAGTGGAGTATACGGCTTTGCCCCAATTACTGCACATAGTTAATTCAGCCTCTCTTGCTGATTTGATTATCTCTTTGTCACAATCTTCGAGGGAGCCTTTCTTAAACTCATAAATGTTCTGACTGTCTTTATCTAAAAAAAGTTTACCGGTATAGTTTTGAAAAGCAGTTTCTTTTTTGGAAATTGCTTTTCTTCCCTTTGAGCAATCTTCTAAACTAGAGGCTTCACAGGAATCTAAATGCTGCGCATCTCCCTCAGACCATTTGTAACACACCCCCGTTTCTTTTGCCGAAATAGAAATAGAAAATAGAAATAGAATTTTAATAAAATTAATTTTTAAATGAGTAAAGATTTGAAAAATAAAATCTCTTTTTTTATTTTTCCGTTTAATATTCTGAATTACCAATTTTTTATTCATTGAATTATCCTTTGATTTTATTGATGATATGAGTGCTAGATTTTCCTGCAATGAAAGGAAGAATTTTTACTATTCCACCATACGATATTATTGTTTTATATTCAGGCATTTCCTCGGCTATATAATCCCCGCCTTTTACATGAATATCTGGTTTTATTAACTCCAATAATGAAATTGGCGTGGAATCCGAAAAAATAGTTACCGCATCTACAAACAGCAAAGAGGCGAGCATTATTGAACGATCTTCTTCTGAATTAATAGGACGATTCTCGCCTTTGAGAGCTTTGACAGACAAATCAGAATTAACCCCAATCCAGAGAAAATTCCCTAGTTCCCGTGCTTCCGATAGATATGTTATATGACCTAAATGGAGAATATCAAAGCATCCATTGGTAAATACAATAGGTTTACTATTTAAGTTTTTCTTAAAATTTAAAATATTATCTCGTAAAATTACTTTTTTTTTAATATTCTCTAAAATCATTCCAAAAGTTTCCTTTCTAAAAGTGCTCTTTCTAATTCATCAAGGCTAACAGTAGAAGCTCCCAATTTTTCTACAACAACTCCAGCGCCTGCATTAGAAATTAATGTAGCTTCTAACTCGGACATGCCAGCAGTTCTAAAAGCAGAGTAGAGGCTAATCACTGTATCACCGGCACCCGTCACATCGTAGACTTCCTTTGCTACTGTAGGAATATGGTATATTTTTTTAAGCTTAGAGCTATAGAGAGTCATTCCTTTTTCGCCGCGGGTAATCATCATTGACTCCGTAGAAAGTTTTTTTGAAATTTCAATAGCTGCTTTGGCTACTTCTTCATCTGTAATTAGTTTGCGCCCAAGTGCACCGCCGGCTTCGTGATGGTTCGGTGTCATAATAGAAATTCCTTTGTATAAAAAGAAATGTCTTACTTGCGGATCGACTGACAAAAACTTTTTCTTTTTCTTTGCCAGGGTTATGAAATCTACAATTAGACTTTCGTTAAAATAGCCTTTGTCATAATCAGATAGAATAACGCCATCGCATTCGTCTAGTGATTTAGCATAACTTTGTAAAACTTGTGTTTGCTCTTTCTTTGTCAGCTCTACCACTTTTTCCCTATCTATTCGACAGATTTGTTGATGAGAAGCGATTACTCTCGTTTTTAAAATCGTAGGTATATTTTCCGATTCGGTTAGATGCAGATCGTGGCTTGTAAGTCCTTCTTCATGAAGTAGAGCTTTTAGTTTTTCTGCTTTAATATCCTTTCCACACTTAGCGTAAAATTGGGATTTAACGCCGATGGAACTTAGATTTTTAATTACATTACCTGCACCACCAAGAGTAATTTTGTCTTCTTTCACAAGCACTACGGGAACTGGCGCTTCTGGCGAAATGCGATTAACCTCTCCGAATAAATATTCATCCAAGACAGCATCACCTACAACTAGAATTTTAATCTTAGAAAGTTTGTCGATTGTGGCATAGAAATTTTTTTTTGAAATTTTCATGAATAGATTTTTATATGATAAAACTGAAAGTCAACAGCAAAGGTGTTTTTTTGTTGGATGTAAAACGTTTTTGATTTATTCGCAGGATTTAAAAGATATAAATAGGAATTTGATTTAGTTCTCAGAAAAAAATGTCCTGTCTTATCTCGTAATCCAAATTCAGAGAAAAGCTTTTCGACCATCTCGTTTGCATTGGTTTTTCTCTCTTTTAAAATTCCGCCGCCTGTTAATACTAAGGATTTTTTCTCTTCTTCTTTTAAGTGAAATGCTTTTTCTTCTAAAAATATTTTTGCGATGCATTCAGGTATGCTTTTTGACTCTGCTGCAAAAGCTAGTATTGGGCTTGTATCGAGAAATTGATTGAAATAAGTCGCTGTTCCTAATTTTGCAATTCTTGCTTTTATTGATTGGCTAATATCGATTGCCTTTATCTTATGACCGAATATTTCGTTAGCTATTAACGAACGAATAAACAGGAACGCAAGTCCTGTTATTGAAAGATCCTGTTGGAGTAAAAAACTCCACGATTCACTTTTCTCAATCTCACTAAAAAAGATGTTATCATGAGAATAAATATTCTCATGATGAAAATCTAAATTCATTGTCTTTTTTTCTTGAACAAAATTTAGGGTCTGACTCATATATTTATTTTCGGTTTACCAAGGGGTAAAAATTGAATTCTAAGAATTAAAGGTTTTATTTTTTGGCTTTCTAATTTGTTTCCGATAATATTATTGGTACTTTTAATATGTCTGATACAAGTAAGAGAGTTTTAGAAAGAAGTCAAACAGGGGAATATGAATTTACTCCCTATGGAGAATTCCTGTCTTATTATCACGCACATTTACAAATTTTCAATAAATTCATCCAAGAAAAATCCATCCCCCAAAAAGAACGCGACCAAGTTTACCAAAGAGTAAAGGGTTACATGGTTGCGAACGTTAAGAAGTCCGATCATTTCTTTGAAAAAATTGGAGATTTTGCTTCTCTCTTACAGATGGATATGGAAGAATTAAAGAAGCATTTGAACGAGACTTTTATAGAGGTTTTGACAAAAGTCCAAGACAAGCTTCGAGAGCAAGAGATGGAAAAACTTAGCTCTAAAAAAGACTTTGCTCACATAACTGAAGAACTCGTATTTAAATTGGGGGAAATTTTCCCACCCAATTGTCGTTTTGCGCTACGAGATGGACTCCTTGTAATTGAGAATATTTCAACCGGAGATATAGTAAAACCAGTAGGAATGCTAGGAGCGATTAAAGAAGAACAACAAAAGGCACAAGAGAAATTGGCTGCCCGTGTTGTAAGCAAGCCAAAAGAAGCAGAGTTCGCTCCTGAAAAATCTATTTTAGTTGAAATATTTGAGAAACATGAAGAAACTCTGACAGGTGAAAGATTGGAACTGAAAGAAGAGTTTTCACCAGATGCGAATGCTGAGGTTGAGCCTACAGAGGCAGAGCTCCCAAAGGAAAAGGGGCTACTTGATGATGTAGATGAACTCAGCTTTGAAATGGAGGAAGCTCCTGCCTATAACCCGCAAGTTACAGCTTCTAACGAGCCTGGTCTTTTAGATGACATTGAGGGCTTTGATTTTCAGCAAACGCAGCAGAAAACGGCAGTTGTGGAAGAGTCTTCACCTGTGGACGATTTAGAGGATTTTCTAGATGCAGTGGGAGCAAGTGAATCCGAACAGGAATCCCAGCCAGAATATGAGCCGGATTTGGATTACCAAGCTGAGCCTGAAGAAGAGCCCGAACCAGAAATTGAACCTGAACCAGAATTACCGGATCCTGCAGATTTATTTACCTTTAAGGAATATTCTGAAATCACTAAAAAGATTCAAACCTACAAAACTTCGAATGACACGGATGGTTATAATCAATGGATTGCACAGGCATCCGATCTGGAAAAATGCTTTGTTTCCATACGCGCTAATTTCAACAAAGAGCAAACAGGACAGCCAGTAGACTGGCAAAAATACTTTGATTCAGTATCTTCCAAAACCCAACTAAAAAGGGCTACTGTTGAAAAATTTAGAGCCCGCGTAAAACACTTAGATTTTACAAAAGCAGTTTTGGATATTGCAATTAAAGAGCTTAAAAATCAATCACCAGAAGTAATTTCAATTTTAAAATCAGCATGGCCTCATATTCTTGCCACTTTTTCGGACGCTCCTAATTATGACCTAGTGGAAGCAAACACCAAAACCCTTTTAGCCAGATTAAAATCTGACTCACAAAGAGTTCCTATTCAGTCAATTATACTGAAGGGAATTCAAAAACTCAGACAGAAATTATAATGCCATTTTTTTACTAATGGCATTATAATTGCATGAATAGTAGAGTATTTTTCGAAAAAACTATGTATTTTAAGATGCAGTGCGTATTTTCAACGAATAGATGTGTCATTTTCATTTTAAAAAACAAATTTATCTTTTCGGGCATTTTTGGGATATGGAAATAACCGCATTTTTTATGACTCACAGGGAGTCGTATTTGGCGACCGTCTCCGATTGAATATAGAATAACAAAGAAAAAAGGACGAACTATGCAAAATAATGAACAATTTTCCTCTTCTGCTTCCTCATTGCCGCAAGCCCAAGGACTTTACGATCCAGCATATGAAAAAGATGCTTGTGGAGTTGGCTTTGACGCACATATTAAAGGGAAGAGCTCTCGTGACATCATAGATAAGGGTATTCGTTTGATGTGTAATCTCGAGCATCGTGGGGCAGAGGGCGCTGAGCCTAAAACAGGCGACGGAGCGGGCATAAAAATTTCCATTCCAGATAAATTTTTTCGTAAAATTCTTCCTTTTTCTTTGCCACCTCAAGGCGATTATGCGGTTGGAATGCTATTTCTTCCTCAAGACCCACTCATTCGCGAAGGGGTGGAAACTATCATCGAGAAAGTTATTATTGATGAAGGAGAGCATTGCCTTGGCTTTAGGGACGTTCCTGTCAATCCAGAGGTTGTCGGATCAGTTGCACGCAAGACAATCCCTGTTTTTAGGCAAGTATTTATAGGAAAAAGCAAAAGCACAGAAGCTGGAGACGCTTTTGAAAGAAAATTATTTTTAATCCGTCGCATTATCGACCGAAGATTTAGAACAGAATATAAACTCGATAGAAGCCAATACTATGTGCCTAGCTTCTCTTCTCGAACTATCGTATTTAAAGGAATGCTACTTGGAAATCAAGTAAAACCATTTTACCTAGACTTAAGTTCACCCGATATGGAAAGCTCCTTTTGCTTAACGCATACTCGATTTTCGACCAATACCTTTCCAACTTGGGATTTAGCTCATCCGTATAGATTAATTGCGCATAATGGTGAAATTAATACACTACAGGGCAATATTAACTGGATGGCAGCAAGACAAATTGTAATGGAATCACCTTACTACGGACCTGAACTCAAAAGAATGCTTCCAATTATTATGGAAGGACAAAGCGATACTGCAACTTTTGATACAGTTTTAGAATTGCTCTGTATGGGTGGTAGAAGTTTACCGCACGCCGTTATGATGATGATTCCAGAGGCATGGTCAAAAAATGCAGCTATGGATCCAGATAGAAAAGCTTTCTACGAATACCATGCAACTTTAATGGAGCCATGGGATGGTCCGGCGGCTATCGCATTTTGTGACGGTAAGGTAATCGGTGCTACTCTCGATAGAAATGGTCTACGTCCTGCTCGCTATAAAATTACGAAAGACGACATAGTAATATTAGCCTCAGAAGCTGGTGTTTTGAATACAGAGCCTGATATGATTTTAAAACAGGACAGACTTCGTCCTGGAAGAATGCTTCTCATTGATTTAGAGAAAGGGCAAATTCTAGATGATGAAGAAATTAAGCGAGAAATTAGCACACAAAAACCATATCGCAAATGGGTAGAAGAAAACATGGTTCGCTTGAGCCATTTGCCAGACGTTTTAGGAACAAAGAAAGAAGAAAACCATAATACGATTATTGAATCCATGCGTGCCTTTGGTTATAACACGGAAGATTTACTTACGACGATGAAGCCAATGGCTTTAAATGGGGAAGAGGCTACTGGCTCAATGGGAGTTGATGTGAGCTTACCAGTGTTATCCGATAAACCACAGCCACTCTTTCGTTATTTCAAACAAAATTTTGCGCAAGTGACAAACCCTCCGATAGATCCTATCCGTGAAGAGTTAGTCATGGAGCTAACAACATACATTGGACCGGAAGGAAATTTACTCGGCGAAACGCCAGAACATTGTCACAGGCTAGAACTAGAGCACCCAGTTCTAACAAATGATGAATTAGAAAAAATAAAACAAATTAACCAAGGTGTTCTAAAAGCAATTACCTTTCCAATTTTATTTGATCCGAATAAAAAACACGATATGCGA
>JANMOF010000236.1:0-2158 GCA_031368925.1 Leptospiraceae bacterium | reverse complement strand
GTTTCGCCGTTTAGGCGAAATTGGCATATACACTTTGTTCCCTTCTCGCCTTTTTTTCTTCTTTTATATTTTAAATTCCCATCGGTAAAGAAGACAATCTTCTTTCTTCAAATGGCGATAAGACTACATTTATAAACTCCTCCATTACAGAAGAATGATTTATCTGAACAAATAATCTTGCATTTTCTTGAATCGCCCAACCTTTCCTTAACAAGAATTTCGCAAAGCCTGAATTTTCTTCTATCTCCGATGACATATTGAACATTAAATTAGCACCGCTATCCCAAGAGTTCTGCGATTTGCCATACAAAACATATGGATTGGCTAAATCCTTACTTGTCACATAGCAAGTTATGATAGTAACTCCAGATTCCTTCATTTGATTTGCAAGTTCGCTTGGATTTCCATCAGTTGGTTCTCCGTCTGATACAACAAACAAAATGGGCACTGTGTCTTTGGGTCTTTTTTCCCGTTCTCTTGAAAATCGTCCTTTTATTTCTTCAAAAGCTTCACGCATCGGGGTGTTCCCAAATATGAATTCTTCGGCATTGTCCATAGTTTCTTCGCTACTGTCAGTCATTTCTGCAACTTTCTCAATGGGCAGAGTTGTGTCGCCGACAGCACTCAAACTTCTTTCCAGTCTATCTCTTATCTCTAACATAATCCGGTTTTTAATTTCTTTTTCTGCATTAGCTCTTATTACTCTTTCCGCATCTCTTGCTAAACTTCCCAAGCCAAATCCTCTCGCTAAATCTCCAACCCCCCCATATGAACTATATCTTGATTTCATTTCTCGAATAAGCCTTTCTTTCATTTGTTCAATTTCTTCTTTTGAAATTACATCAGCTCCAATTTTGAGAAGAGAGAGCAGGTCACAAACACTACCACTTCTAAGCCCAAAAGCATAAGCAAACAATTCAATAGAAGTCTCAATCTTCCTTCCTTTATTTTCATTTATTGTTTTTTGTGCTTCCTCCGTTAGTCTTTTAAGTGATTGATTAAAACTATCTAAACGGGTTAATTGATTATTGGTATTATTCCTAATATTGCTTTGCATAGAACCAGAAACATCAATGGCAATTCCAATTAAGCTATTTTCTACTTTTTCGGCATCATCTTCACCTCGAACAGTATCGTCTGAATATTTTGGCATTTCTTCCGCCATTATTTCGCCTTTAAAATCTTCTCCATTCTTTAAAAATTTTGATATGAATTTTGTATTCGGGGCAGCTAATTTAACGGTTCGACATCCTTCATCATATGCAAAATCAATTGTTTTTTTTGCTCCAATAGCGTCATAAAACCCTCTTGAAAATTCGATTGCAGCTGAATCGCTAATAGCACCTTCCATTCCAACTGTAAATGGAATTCCAAGAGAAATTAGTCCCCCTTGATTTATCGAGTAACAGGCATTTAATATCACGCATTCTAATTTTCCATTGTTCGGAAAACTATATGCTTCAAAAAGGTCTGCAAGGGCTTGCTGAGGAACTACATATTTTCCACCAATTTCATCTTCTAAAACTAATCCTGAGCCAGTCCCATGTCCCGAAATATGAACTATTTGGTAATCGTTATCGAGCAAGGCTCTTCGCAAATCATGAGTTGTTGTTGCATGACAAATATCCAATTCAATATTATCTCTGTTCCTACTTAATCTAACTGCTTCCTTTATTACTTTATCTTCTTTTCCAAGATTTAATTGGCTTGTCCCTCGTGGATTTGCAAAGGCTATGAGTACCTTAATTTTATTTTCTTCCTTCATTATTTTAGTTTTTGTTTGCTGTAAAATTCTGCCAACTTTAAAAATTATTTCTGTCACTTCAGGCTCATTGTCTTGGACAGGATAGATTTGAAGAATTGCACCAAAAATCAATTTTTTATCTTCATTCGAAAGATTATTCAATTTTGCAGTTTCAGTAGGAGAAGAATAAATAATCAATGATGACAATTGAGAATACCACCTACTTCCAAAGGTGGATGAAATATTTAACTCACTTTTGGAATTTCTCAATAATTCAGACAGGTCAAGGCGATCGTTCACTTCTAGAATCTCTCTCAAATCTGCTATTATATCTTCATCGTGTTGCATTTGTTTATCTTTTTATTTGGTGGAAGGGAACTTGAGCCCTCCTGCCTGTGCGACGTTTAGGAAGCA
>JANMOF010000207.1:0-3385 GCA_031368925.1 Leptospiraceae bacterium | reverse complement strand
TAGACTTGTTGCGAAATTAAATGTCAGTTCGAGCGTTAGTCGAGAACTACAAGTGCTCTAAGCCTTTATTTTATAAGCAGTTCTCGACTAACGCTCGAACTGACATTATTCACTATTATGAATTTTGCAACAACTCTATTGTATTAATCTGTTCTATGCAGAAATTTAAAGTTTTGCTCATACAAATTTAGCTATTCTTCTTTTAGGTGAATTTTGCATTAATCGCTTGATCGTTTTTACAATGATGTTCATTTATGTGAATGGTTCTACAAAAGGATTATTTCTGCAATAAAAATATGTATCTTCAAATTTTGTTTTATTGGGAATTTTTGAGCATAAAAAGAGAATATGAAAGCATCTTATTATCCTAAAATCAGTTTAAATAGAGATTCCATTTCCCCATGTACTTCGAACTTCTCTTTCATTCGATACCCAATGTTCATTGTGGTTAATCATGTTTAGCCTCTCTAGTGAATATGGCTTATCGTAATCAGTTTTAATTTGTTTAATCGCTAGAATAACATTTTGGTCAGTAATTGAGTTAGATTTGCCATTAATTATAAAAGTAAGCATTTCTCCTAGTGTTGGGTTGTGATTGGAATTTTTTTGGATATTATCAAATTCATTTCTATTCTTAAAAAATACAATTAATGAACATTCAAGAAAACTTCGAAGCAAGTCATGTGCTGCATTAGGGAACAAAGCAACTTCTAAATTTTTTAATTCATCGTACATAATTCTTAAATTCGCATTTCTAATTTTAAATGGGACGTTGTTAGAATGGAACAAGCCTTTCGGTTTTGGATTTGATTTGCCATTACCTGCCGAAGGCGGTGTGGGAGTAATACCAGTTACCGTTGTAGTAGGATTAGGTTTATTACCTGCAAGCAAGCAAAGAATCTTCTGATGCATACTTTCAAGTTAAATTAGGCGGCTTTAAAACACAAATTTTGTATAACGCCTTCATAGCTCCAATCAATCCTAAAAAACCCGATGAAATTCTTTATAAAGATTTAATCAAATCAACTTATCCTGACGCGGGTCCTCTTGGTCTACTTGGATATCGCTTTATGAATTTACCTCCAGGTAAATACCGAATAGTCGCATTCAATACTTCTTGGAATAATGAGCAGTATAGAAGATCGGAAACCATTGCGCTTTATCTATCTAAAGAGGATATGAAGAAAACAGAATTCGAAATCAGTCCAAGTCAACTAAAAGTGTTAGGTCGCTTTAATTTCGATTATTCTGAATTCTCTGGAAATATACCATTTTACGCGCCTTCGTTTCAGGCACAAAACTTGGCAAAGAAAAGAGCAAGTTATTGTGCCTTTCACTCAGTCACGCAACTTGCTAGTAATAGGTAGACTCGGAGACATGCCCCAGCCGCCGCACGTCAGATACGCTTAACGTTAGTTGCAATTTTTTGCTCAAACCTTCTCGTTCTTGCCCCCATGACGCTTTCTCGGTCAAGATATGTTGGTTTTGGAAATTTTGGTATTAAGCTAACAAAAAAGACTATAGAAACCTAGAATTAAACTTGTACTTTTTTGCTAAAAAATACTTTCCTTAGAAATGATTTTTGATTTAGAGTGAATTTATTATGTATCTTTTCGTAAAATTATGAAGAGATTAAAGTTTCATAATAAAATAAAGGAAGAGTTACTTTACATTCATAAAGATGAAATTCTTTTAATTGAGTTAAAAGCAGTTCCATTTTATAAAGAAGTAATAACTCAAATAAATGGTTACGAAACAGATTTACTTGAATTGCAAAATCATAATAAGCTTATAAAATCAAAGATTAGAAAAATTATTATGGTGACTGATGCAAGAGAAGGTGACTCTAAAGTATGCGCTACATATAATATTGATTTAATTGTATTCAAACCTGAAATTGTCTTATCAAAGTATTATGATAATTTCAAAGAACTATCAGCTTTTCTTAAAATACAAGCTGGTGATTACGGAGTAGTAAGACTCGGATTATTAAAAAATACTTTATACAAATTATCGGAGGGTTTAACGATTACGGAAATTTCTAAACTAGAAAATAAATCTGAAAAAACTATTCGGAATAAAATTTCAGTAGCTCAATTATTGAACATTGTTGGAAAGATGAAAGATAATTTTTATTTAACTGATTTTGGTAATCAGCTTATTGAATCGGGTGAAAAAATTGTCGATGATAGATTTAATCAGGAGCAGATTGATTTACTATCTAATTTTGTAAAAGATAATCCGTTTAGCTCTTCAATCACATATAGTATTTTATCTTTAATCGAAAGCGTTTTCGTTCTCTCTAAAAATATTTACCCAGTACCAAACAAAGACCTAATGGATTACTTCGTAAAGTCTGTTGGGAAATCAAATACTTGGAGAATGCCTAAATCAAGATTAACAGCTACTTATATTTTTTCAAATTATGCTTGTGAATTAGAATTTTTAGTAAAAGTCAATAATGATTTTTATATAACACCAAAAGGAATACAATCAATATTATTATTGCAACTTAATCGCTCGATTAAGCTTATTGAAACTAGAAAGTAAAGAAAATTGCTAGTACTGGTTGGATTGAAAATGCGAGACATGGCAATCAAGGCGGAATAGGAAATACTTTGGAAGATTTGTTGGGGATAACAGAAAATAACCTTCCTATTCCTAACGCAGCAGAATGGGAGTTGAAAACCCAGAGAGCAAAGACGACATCATTAACAACTTTATTTCATACAGAACCTTCACCGAGAGCAATAAAGTTCGTTCCACAAGTTTTATTACCAAATTATGGTTGGAAGCACAAAGAAGCAGGAAAAAAATATTCCAAAGATGAAATGAGTTTTAGACAAACCATACATGGATTATCCGCCAGTGACAGAGGCTTCGTTGTAAAGATTAATCGAGAAGAAAAGAAAATCTTAATATCCTTTGATTCAAAACTAGTATCACTTGAAAAACATTCTGATTGGCTAAAATCAGTAAAAACAAAAGTGGGCGTGAATGAATTAAACCCACAGCCGTATTGGGGTTTCGATGACTTAGCCAGTATTGTAGGAACAAAACTTTTGAATTGTTTTTATGTTCAAGCAGAAGTGAAAAAAGTAAAAGGAAAAGAATTTTATAATTACAGTAAAGTAATGATGCTACAAAAATTTAAATTTGAAGGATTCTTACACGAAATCGAAAATGGGAATATTTTAGTAGACTTTGATGCAAGAACTGGTCATAATCATGGAACAAAATTTCGTTTGAAACAAGGTAGTTGGGCAAGTCTTTACTCGTCTGTATTTCAGGCGCTCTGATATACATGATGAAATTTATTATAGGAATGATGTGAGTTCCCAAAACGTGTAGCAAAGCGCGAACATTACATGCAGCGGACTCGCTT
>JANMOF010000204.1:0-13602 GCA_031368925.1 Leptospiraceae bacterium | reverse complement strand
GCTGAAGCAGAAAAGATTAAACAAGATAATTTGGATTATTATACTAAGAATGAGCGCAAAATTAAGCGTTATGCGGACAAGCTTACTGCCGAGTTATCAAAAGACAAAGATATTCGTTATATTTCTTATAAGTACGATACTACATTCTTGAAAGACAGACTTCCCCTCTATATCAAATCACACGATATGCGCGAAGCTCGCAGTCGCATTAAGCGCAAGATAGATGAAGAAATAGCAAAGCTAAATCCTTTTTATATTAATCTCACTGATGAAGAATACAATCCGACGTTCGATGATATTCTTTCGAAATACCAAAGGCTTGCAAAGCGAGATGTATTTGATGCATATAACATTGCACCGGATAAGGGGATGTTGCTCCTACTTGTAAAACCGGAAGGCTCATTTCTTGATTTGAATTTTACTCGTAACCTCGAGGTGAAAATTAAAAAAGTAGTCGCAGATATGAAACTAGAAGAAAAGGGAATTCACGTTGCTTATAGTGGTTCTTATAAATTGAATCTAGATGATTATGATAGTCTTGTGGATGCGCTCAAACCGATTTCGATTGCATCACTTGTTGGTATTACGATTTTACTTTTTATTTTCTTTAGAAATCCAATTTTTATACTCGTATTGGTTATATCGCTGTTAACCGGTATTGCACTTACTTTTGGAATCACAGGACTTGTTATCGGGCGGTTAAACACTGTTACTACCATCATGGCGGCTGTGCTTATGGGTCTAGGAATTGATTATGGTATTCAGTTTTTGTATCGTTTTAGAGAAGAGTTTACTCTACGCGACGACTTTATGACTTCTGTTACCGAGACTATTTATCATACGGGAATTGCGTCACTCATTTCTGCTCTTACAACAACTTCTGCTTTTATAGTATTGATGTTCTCTGATTTTAAAGGATTTAGCGAGTTTGGTTTAATTGCTTGTTACGGAATTATCATCATTGCTATTTCTATGTATTTTGTTACTGCCTTGCAGATTGCGATTATCTTTAGAGTAGCACCTTCTCTTAAAAGATATTTTTATATGAACCAGAGAGAGAGCGAAGAATCAAACTTTGCCCATAGGTTTTTTGCTAAACCAAAACTTGTTCTTATTATTAGTATTGCAATCATTGTTGGTATATCAGTATTTGCCCCTACTGTAAAATTCAATTATAGCGGACGTGATTTACTTCTTGAAAACCAGGAATCACTTCTGATCTATGATGAAATTGGAGATAGGTTTGACGTTAGCTCCGATCCGCAGGCAATCGTTACGGATACACTCGAAAAAAGCGAGGCAGTCTTTGACTTCTTTACTCCTGTTCCGCAGGAGATGGAAAATTCTGTCGACCAGGTAGTTTCGATTTGGAACATAGTTCCTCCCGAAAATCAACAAAAAGAAAATCTCCATATCTTAAGACAAATCAAAAATGATCTCAAGTATATGAAGCCGAGTATGCTAAAAGATGAGCATAAGAAGCATTTGCCGACTGTAGATAAATACTTAGGGGTAAAAGATTTTTCCTATACTGATGTTCCTGCACTTTTTACAACTCAGTTTACGGAAGTGCCTGCAAGTAAAATCAAAGGTCATATGCTTTTCATTTATCCGAAGGTTGCACTCTGGCATGGAAAAGACCTGGAAAGTTTTTATAAAAATGTGGCTAAATTTGATTATCCTCTAATCAGTAAGCACACATTAAACGCTATTCTCTACTCAACAGATATTGATCTAGAAAAAAATAGTGACGACCATATAATTGGTAAATACACTTCCGAAGAAGAAGCAACGATTCTAAAGATTGCAAACTCCGCATCCAAGGAAGACTTGATGAAAATGAACATTTTACCATTAACCGCTCAGTTGATTGTAGATAAGCGCCCATTTGAATCTATAGCGCAGATGAGAAGTTTTAAAGAAACTGCTTACACAGCGGGGAGTGTTATATTATTCGCTAAGCTTGCCATGATCGTTAGAGGTGAGGCTTATCCTGCCGTCGGGTTTACTTTACTTATCGTTCTTGTAATTTTAATTACATTTTATCGTGGGCTAATTCCAGCTATTCTCTCCTTATTTCCCCTCGTTGTTGGACTTGCTGTCATGCTTGGTATCATGGGAATCTTTGGAGCTAAGATTAATTTCTTTAACGTTCTTGTTTTCCCGATTGTAATTGGATATGGGATTCAGAATGGAATCTATATTTACTATCGTTTCATGGAAGAGCGAAATGTAGGAAAAACTATCTCAAGAGTGGGACCGGCAATTATTGCGTCAACTCTTACTACCCTTGTTGGTTGGGGAGTATTGCTAATCGCCGAACATAGAGGCTTACATTCAGTTGGTGTTACTGCAAGTATTGGGATTGGTTCGTCTCTCCTAGTTGCATTAACACTGCTGCCTTCGATGCTGGCTCTTGTATATGCTCCGAAAAAAGAAGAGGATGCGCCTGATTTAAGTGTTGGATTGAATATTGATACTTCTAGTGAAGAAAAGTCTGCCAATGTAGATTCAGAAGAGTTAATTGATCTCGATGAGGCTAATTCTGATTCGCCAGATGAAAAGATCGATATTAAAGTGCGAGATGTCTCTACTAATTACAAAGAAGACCTCAAGCATAAACTCGAAAGCCTTAAAGATAATCCAATTGATTTAGATAGTGAAACAGACAATGACATGAGTCCGAAAACATCTAGTAGTTTTGATCTAAATGTAAAAGAGGAAATCAAACAAAAACTTGAAAACCTCAAAGATTCACCGATTGATCTTGACAGTGAAATGGATGAGGAAGTGCCTGTAGTCGAAACTCCTGTAAAAGTAGATTTGAATCTTAAGGAAGATTTGAAAGCTAAACTAGAAACGGTTGCTAAGAAAAAAACTCCGAAAAAGAAGCCATCTACTAAGAAAAAGGCTAATACTGATTTGACGCAAAATGCTTCTACGGAAGAAAAACTAGTAGCCAAAAAGAAACCCGCTTCCAAAAAGAAAAAATGAACAGACTCGTTCATAGAACGCAAAAAGCAGGTTCTCTGGGTGACTTGAAATTAGTCACGGAGGACTTGCCAGATCCAAAAGACGACGAAGTAACAATCGAAGTAAAAGCAGTTGGCTTGAACTTTGCGGATGTATTTGCGCTTGTAGGACTATACAGTGCGACACCCAAAGGAAGCTTTATTCCCGGATTAGAATTTGCAGGCAATGTAATGAAGCTCGGAAAGAACGTTACTCGCTTTAAGGTTGGCAATAGGATAATGGGAGTTACCCGCTTCGGTGGATACGCATCTCATTTGAATATTGGCTCTGCTTATATCTACAATCTTCCTTCGGATTGGTCTTATGCAGAAGGAGCAGGATTTATAGCTCAATCGCTTACTGCGTATTATGCGCTTTTTCCTTTAGGAAATTTACAAGCAGGGAATACAGTTCTTATTCACAGTGCGGCGGGAGGAGTTGGAATTTACGCAAACCGAATTGCCAAAAAGTATAAAGCCTACACAATAGGAAGTATTGGTAGTCCCGATAAAATTGAAACTTTAAAGAAAGAGGGCTATGATGATTATATCGTTCGTGATAGGAATTTTTACAAAACTCTGCAAGAAAAACTAAAAGGCAGAAATCTAAATTTAGTCTTAGAATGTATTGGCGGAAAAATATTCGAAGATAGTTTTAAATCTCTCGCATCTGCGGGAAGAATTGTAGTTTACGGGTCAGCAAACTTCGCGCCTGAGTCTGACTCTCCAAATATATTTAAACTCGGGTATCAGTATCTAACTCGTCCAAAGATAGACCCGCTCTCCATGATTTCGAGCAATAAATCATTACTTGCTTTTAATCTCATCTGGCTATGGGATAAGATCGAAGAACTAAGTCTCATGCTCGAAAAGATTTTAGCAATGCAACTTCCGCCACCAGTAATTGGAAAGACATTTCCATTTGCGAACGCACTCAATGCACTTCACTATTTCAAATCTGGTAAATCAGTCGGCAAAGTAATTTTGCTTACTTGACAGTTTTTCTAGCTTCCTAATGAATGAAATTAGTCTTAAATCTCTTAAGTTAATTGATGATACCAATGAATACTAGAAAAGAAAAAATATCTTTTAGCGTGTATGCAAGCAATCCCGAAACAATAGACGAAATTATTTCTGCTTCTGACATTGCTGAGGATAATATTCGTTCGTTTCATCCCAAAGTATTTTATGAATTTAATAATGCGTTAGATTACCTAACCTACGGACAAATCACATCTCGTCTTTTCGTAATCGAATATTCAAATGATTTTGAATTTCTTTGCAAAATAGTAGCGCAAATTCACAATGATCCGTGGCTGCATGGGACTGTTATTGTAGTAATTGCAGATAAGTTAACAGAGGCAGAAATTTTAAAACTTTTAGGCATTGGCGTAATTGATTTTATGACAACCAATGAAATTCGTGTAAAAGTTCCCACTATCCTAAAGATTGTAACTTCTAATTTAGAGTTATTTGAATCGGAACAATTTCTCTTAGAAAATATCACTCGCAAAAAAGGGAAGATTAAGATTAAAAACAATCTTCATCTTGTTCCGAAGGTAGCGAGTCTAATTATGAGTATCTGCTATGCTGCTGGGTTTCGAAACTACGAAGCATTCTCTAGAATCTCTCTCTCCCTTCACGAGATGATTCAAAATGCGATAGAGCATGGAAACTGTGGCGTAGGTTTTGATATGAAATCTAAAATTCTGACAGATAGTATGGATATGTATGCCGCTATTGAAGAGCGAGCAAAACTTCCTGAGAATAAAGACAAGCGTGTAACCATTTGCTATGAGATTAACAACGATCAGGCGACATTTACGATTCGAGATGAAGGGCTTGGTTTCGAGTTAAATTCTATTCCGAGTCCTCGAAGCGAGGAGAATATTTTTGCTGTGCATGGTCGCGGTATTTTAATGACTAAAAATTTTGCCGATGAAATGCAATACAACGATAAAGGAAATATGGTTCGACTTATTTTCTACAATGACAATGAAATCAAACGTCGGGCAAGCCACTTGATGCAATTTACAACAGGTGAAATTGTATTTTTAAATCCAGATGATGTATTGTTTGAAGCAGGATCTGAGAGCGATTACTTCTATTATATCCTCACTGGAAAAATGGGAGTATACATCAAAGATAATCATCGGATAGCCGTTCTTACCCCCGAAGATATGTTTGTTGGCGAAATGTCATTTCTCCATCACAACAAGCGCACAGGCACTGTGAAAGCTATCACGAAGGCACAGCTTCTTCCAATATCCCGAAGCGGCTTCATTGACATGGTTAAAAAATATCCATATTACGGTGTTTTTCTCGCTCGACTTCTTACAAAGCGGCTAATACTCCGTAATCGCAGTATATAAATCAAAAAACTTTCTTTTAAAAAAAAATTATATTTGCTCAATTATATTTAAAAATCGCTGTTTAGTCATTGGCTTGATTATAAAATCAGAAACAGCGAAATTTTTTTGGGCGCGTTCGAGGTCATGAGGGGAAACAGAAGACGATAGGATAAATAATTCAATTCTTTTTTTCAATTGGGGTTTTAGTAATAAATACTCTTCTAAAAATCCCCAACCATCGAGCACCGGCATAGCAAGATCTAGAAAAATTATTTCAGGTAAGCATTCATCGTTTTCAGCATTCTTTTGAATAAATTCGAGCGCATCTTGTCCATTTTCAAACATTTGTATCTGGTCGACAAGGCGAGTCGATTCAATGGTCATCTTCAGCAGAAAAACATAGAGTTCATCATCATCAATGAGGAATATTTTTTTAATTTGCTTCATACAGTTTGATTTTTAAATTCAACAAAAAAAGTTGAGCCTACATCTGGCATACTCTCAGCCCAAATTTTTCCTTCCATTGCTTCCACTTGCGATTTTGTAATAAATAATCCGAAACCTTTTGCTTCCGGATGGGAATGAAATATTTTCCTGATTTTAAATAGGTGATCCTTGTGTTTTTTTAGATCAATACCCAAGCCATTGTCAGATACCGAAAGAATAACGCTATTAGCCGTTCTCTCAGTTTTTATTTTGATTATTGGTTTCCTCTGTAGTGATTGGTATTTTAAGGAATTGCTAATTAAGTTTTGCAATAGACTGGTCAAATACTTTGAAGGATAATGAACATTTGGCGAACCACTAAAATCTATTTCAAAGATAGCTTGTGATTTATTTATTTGACCCTGTAGTCCATCCAGTATTTTTTGTAGATAGTCTTGGAAGATTAAATTTTCGGATTTTATTTCTGTATCTTCTTTAATTTGTAGTGATTCTACCAATTGATCAAAAATTTCATTCAAATTATTCGTAGCGATACTTAATTTTTCGATAAATATTTTCCGTTCAGATTCATTTTCACTTGCAGTTATAAATTCAATCAGGATAGAAATATTAATAAGCGGAGAACGAAGGTTATGCGAAATAATATTACAAAAGTCTTCCAATTGTCTTTTTTGGAAAGAAAGAGATGATAGATTTTTCTGGATTTCATTATTAGCCACCTCTAAGTTCTGAGTTCTATCAACTACTTTTTTTTCTAACTCGGTATTCAATGTTTGAATTTCACGAGACCGTTTGATAACCTCGATTTCTACTGCTCTTAAATGTATTTGCAATTCATCAAAAGCAATTTCCTTTTTTATCTTTTCATCTTTCATCCGAATGAACTCAGTGACATCTTCTACCCTGTGGATAATATAAATTACCTCTTGATTGTTGTTTAACACAGGACTATTCAATGGACTCCAGTATCTAATTTCAAATTCTCCTTCTGGATTACGTATATCATATTTTTGAACTGCCATCGTATGAGGAATTTTATTCTTAATAACAAAATTCAAAGAAGCACGAAGATTTGAAACACCATCCGCTGCTAGATCATCAGGGTTATCAGGGAATACTTCAAATATTTCCCTTCCGAGAATTTCTTCCCGCTTAGTCATAGTGGCATTATTATAAGAATCACTTACGGCGATAATTCGTAAGTCAAGTGGTAAGAGGACGAGGTATAACCCGGGGACTGCCTCAAATATTCGCTGAAATTCGATTTCGGGTAGATTGTTCATTGTCATTCATTCCGTAAAAATATAAGAGCCTGTCTGAAAAGGATATTTGAGGCTCTTGGAGCTTGACTTTTATTCATAGGAAGACATCTTCTAAGGCACGCTCTAAGTTTATCTTAGTATTTATTGATCTAATTTCGAATTCTGTCAAGCCATTTACTCGATAAATGAATACTTAGATGAAACCAGCATATAAAATGCAACTATGCCAGATATCAATCCCAATAAATCTTGCAATTAGGCATAAGCTTTTTTACTTTGTCCTGCTCAGGTTTAGAAAATGGATTTCGTTTGAGGTAAAATGTTGTTAGCTTCTTTAAATCTCTTATGGATTCGGGGAGCGATGTAATCTTGTTAGAGCTAAGATTGAGTATCTGCAAGCGTTGTATAGAGCCAATCGAGTCTGTGACTGTAGAAATACGGTTATTACTTAGTTCAATAGACTGAAGTTCGTTTAAGGACGTGAATCCTTCCGGAAAACTATCCAGGCTATTTTGATTCAAATAAACTCTCTGTAGATTTTTTAGGTTAGAGACTTCGCGCGGAATAGCGATAAGGGAATTCTTATCTAAATTCATTTTTTTTAATTCGGATAAATTTCCAAATGTTACCGGAAGTAAACCTATATTATTAGAACTCAAATTCAATTCTTCCAGGTTGTTCAAGCTCCCAAAAGATTCAGGGAGGGTTGTGAGCTTATTAGAAGTTAAGTCTAAATATCGTAGAGCGGATAATCCTCCGAAACCGTTTGGAAGTTTTGCAATTTGATTAGATGCGAGGTTAAGAGTTTGGAGGTTTTTTAATTCCCCGATTTGCTCTGGTAATTCTTTTAGTCTATTCTTCCTGATATCCAGGGTTTGTAAGTTTGTAAGTTGACCGACTTCTTTTGGAAGTTCTGAAATTATATTTTCAAATAGAAATAGACTTTCTAACTTTTTAAGACTACCTATTTCTGTTCCAAGCGCCATTACTTCGTTAGCTGTTAAATTCAAATCCTGTAAATGTACAAGATTTGAAATACAAGTGGGTAATAGTCGTATGCGATTATAGCTGAGATTTATTCTTTGGAGTTTCCTTAGTTTGCAAATTTCGTCTGGAATAAATTCAATTTTATTAGAAGATAGACTTAGTTCTTGTAAGTGTATAAATTTTTCAATCTCCTCTGGAATTTCATTTAACCTAGTGTTGCTCAGGTTTAGTCTATAAACTTTTTCTGGACTTCGCATTGCCTCTTCTAGGGATGAAAATAGTTTTTCTTTTTTCAATTCGTTTGGATCAATGAGTAAAGACTCAGCGAATAAGTGTAAGTTTGCGCTCAGGACAATTAGGCAAAATAGTATAGTTTTCATATTTCCTCGGTTCTTGCAATAATTTGACAAAAACGACAACTCTGTAAAGCATATTTCGTCTTGACTTTTTATGGGAATGAATTATATTTCGCCCTATGAAATTCCTTTACTTGCTCCTATTTTTAATTCTACTAAACTGCTCCTCTGAAGAAGCAAAAGAAAATACCCTGTTAAGTGACACTTCCTATGAAGTAAAATTTGCACCCTGTGTTTGTAAGAGAGATGATTTAGTAATACATGCAAAGAAGACAATTATAGCACAGGGACTCAAAGACTTCGAAGAAATCACCTCTAAAGATGTCGAACCAAAATTAGAATCAAAAATTATCGAAGAGGAATACGAGAACTTCCTCTACGACTTTTCTTTAGATACAAAATCAAAAGAAGATTTGGAATCAGGTAAAAATGTTATTACAGCAATTGGTAAAGTAAAACAGGAAGCATTGAATCAATTTGTAGAACAAGATACAAAGAATAATCATCTTAAAAGTCCGAGTATCAATCCAGAATATCACTCAAAAGGCTTAGATGTAATCAAAGGCTTTAAGTCTGATAGGAAAAAACGTCAGACGGTAGAGGAAATCTCAAAGTCTCGCCCTATTATTGTGTATGAGATCAAAAGAAAATAGTTTTTGTCTTTAGCCGCATTTTCTCAAGTTTCAAATTCTAAAATAACACTTGTTCCATTTCCTCTTTCAATTCGAATAGTCCCGCCGATCTGTTCGGTTAGTAGGCTAACAAGTGTTAGCCCAAAACCGGAAGAATTTTCAAAATTAATACTTTCTGGAATACCAACGCCATTGTCCTGAATTATAATTGAAATAGTATTCTTGTTCATTTTTACGGATACTGCTATCAGCTTTACTCCTTCGCCTTTCCCTACAAATGCATACTTCATAATGTTAGTCAAAAGTTCATTTATAATAATTCCGATGGATTGTAATCTCTTTGCGTCGAAAATAAAATCATCAATATTTTTTTCTACCGTTACTGAATTACTATTAGGAAAGTTTTCTATAATTTCATCGATGAGCGAAAATAAATATTCCTTAATGGATATTTCCATATAATCCGTTGATCGATATAATTTATCGTATAACAACATCATACTTTGCACGCGGCTTTCTGTATCTGTGAGTGCTTCGATTGCAACTGGATCTTTTAACATAGCAGATTGCAAATTCAAAAGACTTTTTATCGTATTCATACTATTTTTAATACGATGATGGACTTCTTTTAGGATAATTTCTTTTTCTGCAAGGAGGGCTTTGATTTTTTTTTCTGCATCTTTACGCTCGGTAATATCCTCAATTGCTAAGAGGAGAATTCTTTGTTTACCCGATGCTTGTTGAATTTGCCTTGCATTTAAAAGCATTATCCTTTTGCCAATCGTCGCAAAATCGTGTTCAACCTCATAATTATCAAAGCTTGTTTTTTGTGGAAGAATAGTTTCTAGTAACTCTCGTAGTTTAGGAATATCCCACTGCTTATTTCCCAAGTCATAGATGAGTTGTCCTACTGTGTCTTCGGGGCTAACTTTAAAAAAATCATAGAATGAACGGCTAACAGATACTACCCTCAAGTCTTTATCTAGGGCGATTAATGGTTCACGCACCGTATTGATGACGCTTTCTGCAAATTCGCTTGCTTCATCTGCGGCTTTCTTAATTATCGCTAATTCTTTTCTTGTTTTTTCTAACCCGATTTCTATTTCTTTGCGCTCTGTGATATCTCTAATATTGCATTGAATCAATTTTAAATTCACAACTTCAAACACATTGCTAATGAACTCGACTTCAATTATTTTTCCATAAGTAGTTTCGAGCGGCAAATTTTCATAACGCGCATATTTATTTTTTTGTAATTCTAGAAACTTATCTTTATTCCCAACTATATCTTTTAAAAATCCGATGTCCCAAATTGTTTTTCCCATCAAAAGATCATACGAGTAACCAAGCAAATTAATCAAGAAAGGGTTCACATCTAAAATCATTCCTGTTTCTGCATTGAGTATGAGAATTCCTTCCTTGGTTGTTTCAAAGAGTAGGCGATAGCGAGCCTCCGAGGTGCGTAACATTTCATCTGCTTTTTTTCGTTCCAGTAACTCGGTCTTAATTTTTTCATTTGCATCAAAAAGTTTAAACGCCATCTTGATAGATGCATCGAGAACAGTAATGGTTGAATTTTTCACCACGTATCCATACGAAGTTATTTTTTCTGTTTTTTCCACTATATCAGGCTCAGTGTGGCTCGACAAAAAAACAATTGGTATATTACGATGCTTTAAAATTATTTCAGCCGCTTGTGTTCCATCCATTCCTCTTCCTAGGTCAATGTCCATGAGAACAAGATCAATATTGTCGTTCTCTTTAAATGCGTTAATCGCTTTATCTGCTGTATTTGCCAGAATAACTTTATAACCAAAATTCTCTAAAGGAATTTTTTTACTATCGGGTAGTATCACAAGTTCAACAACATCTTCATCTTTCTTTAATATCTGAATTGCTTTTTCTCCTGTGTCGATGGTTATTACTTTGTAGCCATACTGTTCTAAAAATTTTTTCTGAACCATGGCAATTAGAAGCTCATCTTCCACAAGTAGAATTAGCTTTTGATTTTCAGCTCTCATATTATTTTCTCCTGCCTCAATTGTATTTGTTCTTAATAGCAAGTATTTCTTTTTGAACAAGAAAGAATGCATCTACAACATCTGGATCGAAATGAACTCCTTTTCCTTCCGTAATAATTGCTAATGCTTTTTCCAAGGGAAATGCTTCCTTATACGCTCGCTTAGAAGTCAACGCATCAAACACATCTGCCAATGCTACAATGCGAGCGGCTAACGGTATTTCGTCTCCTTTTAAATTATAAGGATAACCGGTTCCATCCCATTTTTCATGATGACACATCGCAATCACTTCCCCTAGTTTAATGAACTCCGCGTCAGAGCCTTCTAGAATTCTAGCTCCAATGATTGCATGTTCTTTCATTATCTCCCATTCCTCTGCGTCGAGTTTTCCCGGCTTCAAAAGAACGCGATCTGGTATTCCGATCTTACCTAGGTCATGCATCGGTGCCGCATAAAGAATATTTTCCACTAAACTTTCGCCTAATCCCATTTGCCGCGCAATGACTGCGGAGTAATTACTCATGCGTTTAATATGTGCACCTGTGTCTTCATCTTTGTATTCAGATGCAATTGAGAGTCTATAGATTGTTTCAAGAGAAGCTGCTTTTATTTGTTCATAGGCTTGCTTTAACTCAGTTGCTCGAATTGCGACTTCGCGCTCTAGTTCTTTGCGATAATTATGCATCAAATCGTTGTATGCCTTTACTATTAGCAAGGATTTAACTCTGGCTAATACTTCTAATTTATCAATTGGCTTTGAGATAAAATCATCACAGCCTGCTTCAATGCCGAGTATCCTATGTTCTTTTTCTCTTAAAGCGGTAACGAGGATTATGGGTAGTAACCGTAGTCTACTATCCTGTCTTATTTTACGGGTGACTTCAAATCCGTCCATCCCGGGCATCATTACATCTAGAAGAATCAAATCAATTTGAGTATTCGAAAGTATTTCTAACGCATTCTCACCGTTTGCCGCTTTTATAATTTCATATTCTTGTGTAATGAGATATGCTTCTAAAAGATCAATGTTTTGTGGTTGATCGTCAACGACTAAAATTACCGGTTTCTGTTTCATTTTCTACCTCTGTTGGGAATTAAAAAACTCATTGAATTAATTGAATTATTTCCTTGGCAAACGTGCGGGTATTGATTGGTTTGCCCATGAATGCGCTATTTGGTATACTATCGATTTCCTCTTTGCTATCAACTACTGAAGCAGTTACAAAGACAATTGGGATGTCAGCGATGCGTTTATCCTGACGTAATATTTTTGCGGCTTCCGTGCCTCGCATATCAGGGAGTCTTACATCCATGATGATTATATCTAGTTTTTCTTTTCTTGCAATTTCAATCGCAATCGTTGCATTCTCCGCTTCGAATACTTCAAAGCCGGCTATTTCCAATAAATCTTTTTCAAGTAAAAGATTATTCCTGTTATCATCGACCACTAGTATTTTCTTTTTCATTTTAAATTTCCTTTTGTGATTGAATAGGCAGGGTAAATCTAACAGATGTTCCTTTGTCTAACCCATCTGATTCTAAAGTTAATTTTCCGAAATGTAGTTCGACGAGTTTTTTCGAAAGCGGTAGACCGAGACCAGTTCCTTCTGTAACGCGGGAAAACGGAGTATCCACACGAAAGAATCCTTCAAAAACTTTTTCCATGTTCTCGACGGCAATGCCAATTCCAGTATCCCAAACAACTACTTCTACTTCAGAGTCTAACGTCTTTGCCTTTAGCCCCAACTTCCCACCTTCCGGAGTAAACTTCACTGCGTTGGAAAGTAGGTTATAGATTATTTCTTTTACTTTTAATTCATCTGCTTCAATGTCCGGTAGATCTTCTGCAATATCAATTTCCATCACAATATTTTTTTTACTGACCATGTCAGATACAAGGAGAGCAATTTCATTTAATAAGTTTTTTAGCGGCAAATTAGAAATAGCCAGTCGCATTTTTCCCGATTCTACTTTTGCCATATCTAAAATTTGATTTATGAGTAAGAGCAAATGATTGCCGCTTACTAAAACATTATTTACATACTTCTTTTGTTTTTCATTCAGAGGTCCAAACGTTTCATCAAATAACACTTCCGAAAAACCATTGATGGAGTTAAGTGGAGTCCTGAGTTCGTGTGACATGTTTGCCAGAAATTCAGACTTTGCCTGCGTAGTGCGTTTTAATTCTGTTGCCAATTCCTTTAGAACTTCATGTGCTTTTTCTAATCCATTTTCTATTTCTTCGATAAATAGGACAGGTGGAGGATTTTTTTTATTTAAAGCTGTAAGCATTGCGAGAATTCTAACAGTGCCGGAGGATAATAACCAACCAGGAATTTCATAGTTGATATTGCTTTCTTTTCTTCTTCACTTTGTTTCTCGATATTGGTACACTTTGTTGTCGTTGTTATTTTGGCTGCTAGTAATACACTATAATTGATATTGTTGTCGTTGGGACTCGGTAACGAATAGAGTTTGTCGAATGATACAGAAGTAATGGATACAAGATAGATGAGACAATAATAATAATAATGA
>JANMOF010000176.1:0-29904 GCA_031368925.1 Leptospiraceae bacterium | reverse complement strand
GTATATACCGGACGAACAGCCAGCTTTCATTTCAAACGAAGCACATTTTAATCCTAATCGACCAGCGACAATTGCTCCGAGGGAGGTAGTATAACGGTGTGATGTAGTGGAAACAGCAATTACTAATGAAATGTTTTTTTTCTTTATGCCAGATTTTACTATTGCTTTTCGACCAGCGTCTTCCATTAAGTCAGCAGAGGTTAATTGTAATTTGTCTTTTGAGTCCCCAGGAAAATGAACCAGGTAACGTTTATTAAACCCGTATTCCTTTTTGTAATAGTCTGGATCTAGATTTTTTTCTTTCATTTTATCTTTCCAGTCTTTACCATGGATTAGTTTATGTATGTCTTCGTTAAATACCCATTTGCCACCTTCCAGAAAAGATTTGGTGGAAGCTAGAATTTTTATATTTGAAATTCCTTTTTCTCTAATGCCAGTTTTGCTACTCATGGTCTTTTTTCTCCAGAAAACGCGGAAAGCTTTTTGCAAAACAGGAAACTCCCATATGCATTGGATCCATGAACTCGTCACAAAAGTTTTCGGGAAAATTCATATCAATATATCGGGAAGAAATTTCCGGAGAGTCTTTTAAAAATGCCTCCCATGAACTTGGTGTATTTGTCTCAGCTATTGCATTTCTCGCGAGTGGATGAAGAGCAGGAAACCAGAACACGATAGGTATATTTTCCTTCTTAGCTTTTGCAAGGAGTAAATATGCATATACCGCAAGGTCTGGCGCAACTTTATAGTTTGTAAAATTTAGTTTTAGAATATGAAGTAAAGATTGACTGATGAAAGCGTTAGCGACTGTTTCCTGTCCTACTCGAAAGCTTTCGGGAGATGTTTGTTGTTCTTCCTGTTTCCCATAATCGTAAATGAATTTTTGAAAATAACCATGCAGTAGGTTGTAAGTCTCAGTGGGTGTACCTAGTTTTTTATTGCTCAATACGAACATACGACTAATAAGTATTTTGCGCAAATGTGCAAATGGAATTTCAGAGAAATGCTGTAAGGCAAAGTCTAAAGGAATTGCATTTACAATTTCCGCCATATACCAGGGACTATTTGCATTGAATGAATTAGGAGCTAATTCCACTAGAATTAAATTGGGCTTGAGTCCCCTTTCTAACATCTGCTCTAAGCGCACATAATGGCTGATTACCGTTGAGCCTGGTATTCCAAAATGAATAATTTCCCAGTCCCTAATTTTGTTTTGTGTTTCGGGTGGTAGGTTTTTTGTTGCGGCTAAGTATTCTTTACTCTTATTAAAATAGAATCCATAGGCAAGCGAAGAACCAAAACTAAACGCAACCTTTTTATTTTGCACGAATGCTTTCTTTACCCTTTTGTCTGCTGGAAATTCGTTATTCTTGCTAGCCGTAAAAAAAATTTCTAATCCTCTCTGGATACAGCAATCCTCTATGAAAGGAAGCAAAGCAATCTTATCCACCACGAATAGCGAGAGTAAAATTAGAATTGGAATGTATACGTAGTTTTTTGTGTGCATTGTATTAATTTATCATCATTCAATTCTTATATAGTATTAGGTCAATTCTATTTTAATTACGATAGTTTGTAAGGGGTATTACTAGTATTAAATAGGGCTTGACACTCCAGTAAGTGGGTTGAATAGTTAGGTTACTTTCTATACCTGGAGCCTTTTATGAAAAAGCAGATATTTACTTGTATTGTGATCGTGGGGTTACTTACGAATTGTCTTTTCCCGTTTACCGATACAGAAGAAACTACTACTAACGATGGATCGATAGTCACCTGGCTTTTTATATGGGGCACTATCAATTCTGCCAATGCTTCTCGCTCTAATGGTTCCACTACATCGTCTAGTACCTGTTTTTATTCGAATGTAACACTTCCATCTACATCCTGTGAAAATTCGGAAGTGCTAGCGCAAAATGGTTGTAAACTCGACTCGATTACCAAGGGAACAATTAAATACTATCGCTATTCTGCGTCTGCCAGTGAAACTTTATCTATGGTGGTAGATCCAAGTCTTCCGTCCGATTTTACAAACTGTATTGCTGTCTATAAAGAGAATAAACTAGTTACTACTAATTCTCCTATTTCTGATCTAGAAACAAACCAGAGCACTTCTTCTTGTCAAACAAACACCTCTGTTTCTATGACGGCTGGTTCTTATAGGTGCATTTCAGTTCATTCTTTTTGCTCCGGATCTTATACTATAAAATTGTCAAACGCAACCAACCTTCCGACTAGCGTCACTGCTGGTGGAACGGCTACTACTACTTTGCCGTCTGCATGGGCTGCGACTACTACTACCTATACGCAAATTACTTCCTCTCCTGCACCAATCGTTGGGGATGATGCATTTACAATCTTACCTATCGGGTTTACCTTTACCTATTTCGGTCAGACATACTCTAATGTGTACGTTACAGCAAATGGATTTTTAACGTTCAATTCCTCTAGCCAGACGAGTGCCAATCCAAGTAACTTATTCGGCACTATTCTTAAATCTGTAATTGCACCCTGGTGGGGAGACTTGTATGTGGACTGTGATGCGTCTATTCAGTATACTACTACAGGAACTGCGCCTAATAGAGTATTTACCGCACAATGGCAAAACATACGGTATGATGGAGATAGCTCCTCTATTTCGCAGAGACTTAATTTTCAAGTGAAACTTTATGAGACAACGAATATAATCGAATTCATTTATGGATCAAATACAGGAACTGCTTCTTCCACTTCCTCCAGGACAGCTATCGGAATTAGTAATTCAGTTGGCGGATCTGGAAATTATATAAATGGAAAAACTGGTTTAAGCACAGATACAAATCTTTATTCCTCTTCCTCTTTTCCTGCATCTGGAACAGTATACCGATTTACCCCTTAGGAGATTTTATGAAAAATTTAAAATTCTTAGCAATCGTTAGTTTTATTTTACTATTTTTTTTATACTGTAATAAATTAAAGAAATTCGATACAAGTAAACTCCATGCTCCATCAACGTCTGATTGGACAGATGCCACTGCACTAAATCCATTATTGGCACAGTCTTCTTCCTCATCTAGTGTGCGCTGTTTAACTACAGGGGTTAAATTACCATCTACTTCCTGCGATAACTCTACAATTATTTCCCAAAATGGTTGTGTTTCCGGTTATTTAAGTGCCGGGACTATTAAGTATTATCGTTATTATGCGCCAAGCGATGAAAATCTTTCCATGGCAATAGCAAACAGTTATCCAGCAAATTTTACGAATTGCGTAGCAGTTTATAAAGAAAATAGCCCGGTAAATACAGATACTCCCATTACAGAGCTAGAGACTAACCAAAGTATTACGAAGTGCCAGTCAAATACGACAACTATGATAAGGTCTGGCGCCTACCGGTGTATATCTGTGCATTCTTTTTGTGATAATTCGTATTCTTTGAAGATTGGAAATACTCCTGCTATACCACCATTCACTACTACGGGTAATTCTAATTTAACTCTACCTACTTGGTCACAGGCAACTACTACTTATACTCCAATCGAAGGGACAGGCACACCGGTTATCGGGGATAATACTTATTGGTCAATTCCTATTGGTTTTAATTTTACATTCTTCGGACAAATATTTACAAATTTCTATGCATCTTCGAACGGGCTTGCTAGTTTTAGCACAACAAATCCAGAGAATAACGACTCACAAAATTTGTTTATATACAAAGAGAATATTCCGCCTACACTCATAGCTCCCTGGTGGGCAAACTTAAATATGGATTGTAGCTCGAATATTCAATACACCACTACAGGAACTTCCGGCAATCGCGTATTAACCGTTCAGTGGAAGAATATCTTACTGAATACCTATGATACGGGAAGATTTTCTTCTGCAGATAGACGGTTGAATTTTCAAGTGAAACTCTATGAAACATCCAATATAATAGAATTAGTCTACGGACCTACCAGCGGAAACGTAAACTCAAATGAATTAGCCTCTGTTGGAATTAAAAATACTCTCAATGGCAAAGTTGTTTTTATAAATGGAATGCTTGGTTCATTCACTGACTCCACACGTTACAAAAATAAATCCTTTCCAATCTCAGGAACAGTATACCGATTTACCCCGTAAGCTATGTTATTTGTCACTTTAGACTTTTTAATTTTCTTTGTTATTGTATATATAGTTTATTGGACGATTGCGCCGAAATACAGAATGAATTTACTATTAGCCGCTTCTGTATTTTTTTACTCTACGTGGAGTATTCCATTTGCGATTCATTTTATTGGAATGATAGCGGTAAATTACTATTTGCTGGAATGGTATAGAGCGAGAAAGCGAGAATGGATTTTTTACTTAGTGCAAACGATAAATATTGGAAACTTAGTGTTTTTCAAATACTTTTATTTCTTTGCGAATATGGCGGGGCAATTATTCGGACTGGAATTTTTAGAAGAAGAAAGTCTTAGGAGTTTACATAAATTAGCAGGGTATGAAATTATTCTACCACTTGGGATTAGTTTTTATACATTTCAGATAATGGCTTATGGATTTGATTTGAAGCGCGGATCGTATATTAGAAATCATAGTTTCAAAGAAGTGTTACTCTTTATTACGTTCTTTCCCCAGTTGATTGCTGGTCCTATAATGAGAGCGACGGAGCTTTTGCCTGCAATAGCGGATTACGAGAGTTTGCCTGTAAAAGAGCCGAGTGTTGAAAAAATTAAACTAGGTTTATGGTATATTTTAATTGGTGTGACGAAAAAACTTTTTATCGCTGATAAGGTAGGAGAAATTCTAAATTCATTTATAGCTACAAAGCCTACAGATCATACTGCGCTAGGAATTTGGATTTTATGTATTGCGTTTATCGTAATGCTCTATTCTGACTTTTCGGCTTATTCTGATTTGGCGCGGGGGCTTGGTTTTTTACTTGGATTTACAATTCCTGTGAACTTTCGCGCTCCTTTTTTTATGTATTCGTTCACGGAACTCTGGAAGAGATGGCATTTGACATTTGCCTATTGGATTCGGGATTATATCTTTATACCGCTAGGTGGAAGTAAAGAAGGCGAATGGCGACTCTATCGAAATCTAATTATCACTTTTACTTTAGGCGGACTCTGGCATGGTGCTTCGTATACATTTCTGACATGGGGATTTCTAATGGGAATTTTTCTAAGCACAGAAGCATTTTTTTCTAAGAGAGGATATTCAGAATTACCTGCAAATCCTATTCTTCGAGTGATTCGGATTTCTGTCGTTTGGATCCTGTATTTATCTACTGGAGTTTTCTTCTTTGCGCCAAATTGGACTTGGGCGCTACTTGCAATCAAACAAATGTTTTCCTTTGGAATAAGTGTTCCTGGACTTCTGGCTTCGAGTCAAATAGCTATTATCCTACTTTGCTTTCTAATTGTTCTTGCCTTACAATGGTTAGAGCTTAGACCTGATAACTTTACTATTTTACAACGGGGTGAAAATTATCTACTGCCAATCCTAATTCTGATTTTATTTATTGCCATCACGCAAATGGAAACTCCGAAGAAAGATTTTTTCTATTTTCAGTTTTAGATTTTTAGTAACTAGCCCACTTTCCCGTTTTTGAATCAATCAGTTTACAATGACTGGTAGAATGAAAATAGTCTCGCCAGAAGGAATTGCTTTCTCGGAGATAATCAGGGTAATCCGTCTTTATCAGGGCAAGAGCTTCTGGCAAATTGTAAAATGGAATTTTTGTATGAACATGATGCGGAACATGAAGCATGATATTGTGAGCGAAGAAATTAATAAAGCCTGGAAGATAATACACTGTAGTCGCTCTCATTTGCCCGTAGAAGGGTGTCCATTCTCCTTCTTTTTTCCAGATAATATTTTCATTGATATGATGAACATAGACTATGATTCCAATTGTATAATTCCAGAGGATAAAGGGAATTAGCTGTAGTTTTGTAAACATCCAGAATCCTTTTATAAGAGAAAAGTCATTTCCGTTTATGCCACCAAAATAAATAGCAGCAGAAATACTTAGGGTTGCAAAGCAGAGGACAAATGAAATATCCCGCTTTGCCTTCCAGTGGCGTGCCGGAAATAAAATTAATCCCTGTAGCCACATCTTAAATAGGTAATAAATACCTGTGCCAAAGGAAGACCAGTAGATTCGATGCATAAATCTATCAAACGCGGACATTGTTTTATATCTATCAGTGCTTCTGGGATGCCAGGCGAGATCGGCTTTTAACTTGGAAGTATTTCCGTGGTGAATTCCATTATGCCCATAGATCCACTGGTGGTAAGGATGAAGCGAGGGGAGAAGAGCTATTTGCCCGATCCACCAAGAGAGAATTTTATTTTTAAATAAAGCACCATGTGCAATGTCATGACCTAGTTGAAAAAGTGCGAGTATGCTGAGTCCGTGAAGTATCCAGATTAGAGGGAGTAAATACCAATTATCCGTAATTAGGATAAGGTAACTAAAAAAGATGAATAAAATTAAATCTCGAGAGAAATAGAATACCCCTTTCCATAAAGGGCTATAGAAGATTTGCCGAGAAAGAGTGAGTCTAACTGCACTTAGGGTTTCTTTTTTCATTTACTTACAACCAATCCTGATTGCCATATTTCCAGGAGCATGTTTATTTCCTTGCATTAAGGAGTGACAGAGGGCAGTTTCTTCGAAATTAAAAATCTGAGAGACTACCGGTTGCACTTTCTTAGCCGCTACCAGGTTATTTAATATTAAGCATTCTTCTGTGCTGGCAAAATGAGACCCTTGAATTTTTTTTTGAAACATCCAGAGAAAACGTAAATCAAAGGAGCCAATATAGCCTGAGGTTCCACCGCAGGTAACAACCATTCCACCACGTTTGCATACTTGTAGAGAAGTAGGAAGAGTAAGCTCCCCCGGATGTTCAATTACAATGGAAGGGGAAATTCCATTCGTAATTTCTAATAGCTCGGACTCAAAACGCTTGACTTCTTTTTTCCAATGGCTATTTGGATAAATTGCATCTGCATTTAAAACTCCCCAGTGAGAGTAGTGGCTACGGTTGATTATGCCCTTTGCACCTAAGTTTTTACAAAATTCAATCTTACTTGGATCACTTACTACTGTAACTGGAATTCCACCGAATTCTCTTACGAGCTGAATCGCCATTACCCCGAGTCCACCCGTTGCGCCCCAGATTAAAACTACTTCTCCATTTTTAATCTCATTGGGAGTCCAGTGGGTTAGCATTCTATAAGCCGTTGCACCGGTTAACATATACGTAGCCGCTTCTTCCCAACTGAGATGTTTTGGTTTAGGTAAGCATTGGTGCTCTTTTACCTTTGTGAACTGCGCAAAAGAGCCGTAATTCGTCTCGTATCCCCAAGCCTGACACGTTGCGGATAAGATTGGATCGCCTCCTTCTTGTATCCACGGGTCATCTGCATCCCAGTGCCCTGCATGTAAAACTACCTCGTCTCCGAGCTCGACTGTCTTGACTAATTTTCCTTTTTGAATTACAATTCCGGAAGCATCAGAGCCACCGATATGAAAATCATCCAAACTACCCTTTGCTTTTCTGTAACGAATTACATCTATGGGTTTGCCTGTAGCCGCCCAGACGTTATTATAATTTACACCTGCTGCTATGACAGCAACTAATACTTCCTTATCCTCAATCGTAGGAGTATCTATGATTTCCATTTGAAATGCTTCCTTTGGATTGCCTAGTCTTTCCGAGCGTAATACCTGTGCATACATTTTCTTCGGCACAATACCAATTGGAGGAATTTTCCCAATTGGAAGAAGTTCTACTTGTGAATTCATACGTATCCAATAAATAGAAAATTTACTCCTTGCGGCAAGCGGAAAATCAATCGGATTTAGAAATGACTTTAATTAATTTTTGACCAAAAACTTTCACGGAAAGCAATAGACTCTATCTAATTCTCTTGACATGCCCCCCACCGTCTAAAGAATAAAACCCAAGGCTCTAAAAGCTCGATTTATTACAGAAATACTATTTATAAAAGGAGAAATAATAGTGCAAAGCAAAACAAAAATTTATGTATTAATGGCTGTATGTATACTCATTGGCACTGTTTTATCACCTATCGTTTTTTATGGAAAAAAAGATACGGGTCCCATGTACTTACAAGCAGAATCTGGAACTCCAGTTAAGGATACTCCTGCGAAAGCGCAGGCGGTTGCATTAGAAAATGCATTTCAAGATGTGTTTGATGCAGTGTCACAGAGTGTTGTGTCTATCTCAACAGAAAAGACAGTTAAAATAAAAAATCATCCACTTGCAAACGATCCTTTCTTTGATCATTTCTTTGGTGGAAATGGACAACGACCGGGTGGACAGGGGCAAGAACTCAAGCAAAAGCAAAGAGGTCTTGGTTCAGGAATTATTCTAAATGATGAAGGATATATTCTGACTAACGAGCATGTCGTAGGTGATATGGACAAACTCACCGTTAAACTCAAGAATAAAAAAACTTACGAAGCAAAACTCATCGGCTCAGACAAGACCATTGACTTAGCACTCCTAAAGATTAAAGCATCTGCGGGTGATTTAAAACCTGTTGCACTAGGTGATTCTTCAAAAGTGCGAGTGGGTAATTGGGCGATTGCGATTGGTGCACCTCATGGGCTTGAGCATTCTTTTACCGTTGGAGTTGTAAGTGCAATTGCCAGAGGTGGAATTGATTCTTCCGGTTTAGGCTATATTCAAACAGATGCAGCGATCAATCACGGAAATAGTGGTGGTCCGCTCTTAAATATCCACGGAGAGGTAATCGGTATTAACCGTATGATCGTATCTCCTAGTGGAGGCTCTATAGGAATTGGTCTTACTATTCCGATTAACGATGCCAAGAGAGTATTCGAGGAGCTAAAGACTAACGGTAAAGTAAAACATGCCTGGTTAGGCGTTGGTCTTGAGCCTGTCTCCGAAGAAGATATGAAAGAACTAAAATTAGCTGATGGAAAAGGTGCAGTTGTTCGTGAGGTTAAGAAAGATTCGCCTGCAGACCAAGCAGGAATTAAAATTCACGACGTAATTGTGCGTGTTGGAGAAAAAGACGTAGAGACAAGAGAAGATGTAATTGAAGCAGTGCTCGGAACCCGCGTTGGTAGAAAAATAGATGTCAAGCTAATTCGAAAAGGCTCCCCGATGAAGCTAACAGTTACAACTGCTGAGAGACCTTTCTAATAGAGCGGCTAATTCTTGGTAAACGATAGAATTCTAAATCCAGAAGATAAAAGCACAGACGATTTATCTTTACGTCCTGATACTCTGACTGATTTTATTGGTCAGAAAGAACTTCTGGAAAATCTACGTGTATTCATCGAAGCCGCTAAGAGAAGAGATGCCTCTCTCGACCATGTGCTATTATCCGGTCCACCCGGTCTCGGCAAAACAACATTAGCCGGTATCGTCGCGAAAGAAATTGGGTCAAACCTAACAGTTACATCGGCACAGGTCATCTCTAAAGGAGCTGACCTTGCCCGATTTCTTACGATGTTAAATGAGAAAGACATTTTATTCATTGATGAAATTCACAGTCTCAATCGTAACCTCGAAGAAATTCTTTACCCTGCTATGGAAGATTATAAAATTGATCTAGTAGTAGGCGAAGGAATTACAGCGCAAAGTGTGCAGATACCGCTAAAGAAATTTACCCTTGTAGGAGCTACTACTAGAAGTGGGATGATTAGCGAGCCACTCAAGAATCGTTTTGGAATTCAATTTCGTTTAGATTATTATTCCGATGAAGAGATGGGGCGTATCGTTTCTCGCTCTGCCAAAATTCTAAACATCCAGATTGATCCAAATGCTGCACTCGAAATAGGTAAACGTAGTAGAAAAACTCCCCGTATTGCAAATCATTTACTAAAACGAATTCGCGACTTTGCAGAAGTTCAAAACAACGGAAGGATTACTCTCGATGTTTGCAAGTCGTCTTTACAAAAATTGGGCATAGATCATCTCGGACTTGATAATATGGATAGACAAATCCTGACTTGCATGATAGAAAGATACAAGGGTGGTCCCGTTGGACTCAAAGCTATCGCCGTTATCGTAGGCGAAGAAGAAAGAACCATTGAGGATTCCTATGAATCCTACTTAGTTCGCATTGGGCTAATACTCCGTACCCCCGCAGGCAGAATGGCAAGTGAACTTGCATACAAACATATGAACATAGAAATGAAGGCAAAGGATGAACAAAGAAATCTTTTCTTTTGATCTGAATTCTCTTGAAGAGGATGATAGGCGTTTACTGCTCTCGGCTAGTCTTGTCTTTTTCCTACTTTCTTTTTCTATAGCTCACCTATTTACCAAGAATATGCTCTGGCGACTTCTGGGAACAGACAGCAATATTGTAGAAATGAAACAGGGTGGCGAAAACCAAAAGGTATACGAAGTTCTCCTCGAACAAGAATTTACAAACAAAACTAAAAAAGATGAAATCAAGGCTCTCTCCAATGAAGACTCTGCTGGATCAGGTGGTCTTACTGAAAAAGAAGGATTTCATACCAACTCTCCTTTCTATGAATTTATCTATGGTGGTATGCCTAGCTCTTCCCCACAAATGACTCAGAAAGATTCCGAGTCTAAAAAAACAGAAGATGAAATTTATGAAGTAGGCATTTTTCAAAATGACCCCATGATGAAAGTCACTCCACAAAAAACATCTGTATCAAATCCCAACACCGGACAAGAAACAAAAATTCCTTTCAACTATCGCTTTCAAAAAGACTTTGAATTTAGATGGGATGGCTCGAGCCAACTCTCTATTCCCCGCAAGAAGATGGCAGGCTATGAATACTTCAAGCATATGATCAAACAAATCGAAGAAGGATTTGCCGCTCCCGGTGGAGGCAATATCGCCTATCGTGACCAAGCTGGATTTTTTATTCGAGAAGGAATTAGCCCGGGGGAAACAAAGGTTAGCTTCATGCTTAACGATGCCGGTCAAGTAATCGATGTCAAGCAAGTAACCTCTCAAGGTCAAGAAATTGTAGATAGAGCCTGCTTGGATTCTCTTCGCGGACAAAACTTCGGTCCCGTTCCCCCTGAGGTCAAAGAGCAAGGAATGATCTTCGGGATTAACTTCGTTTTTCCAGGACATATTCGGTATAGGTAAAAAAAAATCCCTCTTACCAAAAGGTAAAGAGGGATTTATCGATGACACCTTACTGTGCGGATAATGCTTATTTAACGAAGCTTAGATCTTTTACTTTAAAGACTTTAACATCGTCTCTGGTTCCTTTCTTTTCAACTGCGGTTACTATTACTTCGTCGCCGATTACTTGGATGAGAGATTTTTGGTTGATAGTAGCTTCACTTCTAAGTTCAAATTCTAACTCGGTGTTGAATTGCGCTATGAATGCGTCGTTTTTTAAAAGCTCTATTACATATACTTTACCATCAGCATAAATCATTGGAGACTCAGGTGCTAGTTTAATTCCTTCTGAGGAGCGCTTGAGTTCATAATCTCCTGTTGAAGTCATAAATATACGAAGATCCTTTTTAGCTGGAATAGATGCGTCATATCCAATAGCTAATATTCCAGAACCCGGAACGAATAGGAATTCTCTTGCATTGATACCTGGATGATTTGTTCCTGCAATGAATGTTGTAAACTTATCTTTTGGAACTTCAGGTCCTGCGGGTAATGCAGAGTTAACGGTTGTAGTGCTTGTAGATGTAGAAGTTGTTGTGGTTGAGGTTGTAGAAGTTTCTTTTTTATTTTTTGAATCTAAGAAAGCTACGTATTCTTTTTCGGAAGTGATGTTAGCTTTTCTCATTTCTTCTCTTCTTTTATTTAAAGCGAGTCTATCAGAGATTCCTTTGATTTCGGCTGGATTTGCTGTCATCATACGGTTATTTAATTCTTCATTTTCAGAGACAGATTTTTTAGTTAAAAAAGAATCAATTTTTTTCTTTTGCTCATCGCCATCTTTTTGTAATACTAGGTCTGATTTTGTTTGATCTACTAATTCAAGAGAAGCAATGTCTAGAGCATATTTTTTAAGAGTATTTTTTTCGATTGGGAGTAGGATTTGTGACTGACCATTTATATTTTCGGCAGTGGTTACAGCCGGTAATCCGATCTTTTCTTTTTTTACTCCAAGAACTACATTTGTGCTGTAGTTTTTTATGAGGTAGTCCTGGTTGTTTCTATTCTTTGTATTATATAGAACAATAAAATTTGCAAGTGTATCCGCTTCTTCCGTATTGTATTCAAAGCTATCAGCTATATAAGAACTGAGAATTGCGGTAATAGAGGATAATTCCAATTTAGTTTCGTTTGTTACTTCTAAAACATCTGATCCCAGTTTTCCTTCTTCATTAGAACTGTATCTCTTGATAATTAATCCAGAAAGGGTATGTGCTTTCAAAGTATCAGTTTTAATTGCAGATGCGAGTTTTTTTCCAAGAGCAATATCTTGTTTTTTTTGTTCTTCTGCGGAAACTTTAGTTTCTAATGTTTTCTTTTCTACAGTCGTTGTAGTTTTACTACTTTTTGTGGTTGTAGTTGTTGTGGTCTTGCTGGTCTTCGTTGTTGTAGCTTTTGTGCTTTTCTTTTTTGATTTCTGTGCGTATACACTTCCTGTGGATAATATTAGGATCAGTGAGAAAGAAATACCTTTTATGATTTGCTTGAATAATTGTGCCATCGAATTATGTTCTCCAATAATTTTTAACTAATAGCTCAAGTCATAAATTTCCCATATAAGAAAAACATATAATTTAAGCCTATTAATCACTTTTTCTAGTAGAAATATTTTATTCAAGCATATTATGTATGCTTCTCGATTCACAATCGTGCGGGCGCTGAGTAAAAATATGATTGACTATTGCATTCTGCGACACACTTTAGATGTTGCACATCATGAAAACATCGCTCGAACAGGCAATCGAAAAAGGAAGAAGAATTGTTATAGTTGTCTATTCTTTTCAGCCAAAAACGGAGCGTCTGGTTAATTTTACCTTGGAATTAATTTTAAAACAATATAATAAGGAATATCTTCATGATTCTGTCTATAGTGTTTTATTTGAAGCCATCATGAATTGTATAAAAGCAAATGCGAAGCGAGTTTTTTTTGAAGAAAAAAAATTAAACATTAAAAATATCAATGACTATAGTCATGGAATTCGTATTTTCAAGGAGGAAATTGGTAATAGAAGACTAAGAGAATTATGTGAAAAAGGTAGAGAAAAGAAAATTTATATTAAAATAGTTTACACTCACAAGGCAAATGGACTAAAAATCGAACTGTTTAACACTGCTGAGATATTAAAGCAGGAAGAAAATCGTATTCGAGCAAAGCTATCTAAGGGGCAAAAATACGAAAATTTATTTGATTTTTATAATGATAATTCTGACCAGACTGAGGGAGAAGGGCTTGGGTTAGTGCTCAGTCTTCTTATGCTAAAAGGGGAAGGAGTTGATCCTTCTGATTTTCGAATAGGAAGTAAGAATGGAATAACTAAGACTAGAATAGAAATTCCTTTTGATGAACATTATCAGACAGAGCGGTCTTTGTATGAACCTGGAAATACTAGTCTTAGTTTACACTGAAAGGTATTTTTCATATTCAGTCCGGAAAAATTTCCAAAAATAATAAAATGTAATTGGAACTAAAAAAGTATAAACGTACAACCAGAGATTCCAATACAGGTTGTAATGCAAATATACACTTGAGTGTATCATGCATAGATTGTGAATAATAATAAGTAAACTCCAACTAATAAAAACTCGCGGAAATAAAAATCCGCAAAAGCTAAGTATTACCTTTCTATTATGCGGAACAAAAAAATAAATTTTGTGGAAAGAATGTTTATCATTATAGAGATAGTGAGAAACAAATTCCCTGAAATTATAATTGCTTTCTTTAGGATAGGAATCTGCCGGATAACGAATGGAAAAGTGCAATAGTAAAATGGAAAGGCATACAACTATTAGGTTTACAATTAATAAAGTTGTCCATCCTTGATTAGCAAATAAAACAAGCGGATTTCCTTCCAGGCTCAAATCAGGCGTAATGGTATAAGTTACTAGAGCGTCAATTGCTCGAACAAAAACTAAAGAAAAAGAAAGAATCCAAAATTCAAAACTTGTTTTCAAAATAAAGCCTTATCCCATATGTTAATATTAGAGTTGTTGAACTAGATAATAATCTATTCTAAAAAAATAAAAAGGAATAAATATTTTATGAAATTAAACGATCCGTACACGAAAGAAGAATTAAAAGCCTGGGTGAGAACTATGAAACAGAAACTGGCAGCAACTTTTGATAGTCTAGAAGAGAAAATTTTTTTTCAAAAGCCTGAATCTGGTTGGTCACCGGCGGAGAATTTGCAGCATATAAATCGAGTTACTAAACTTTTACCTCTTTCCTTTTCTACGCCTAAATTCTTAGCGTCACTCGTATTTGGAGAAACTAGTGAGCCTTCCCGTCGATTTCAAGCATTCGGGGATGTTTATTTAGGAGCGCTCAGTAAAGGGCAGAATTCAGGACCGTTTGCTCCTAAAACTGAAAAAGTAGAAGGCGATATTATTAAAAGAAAAAAAGAACTAATTGAGGATTGGAATAAAGCTTGGGACAAATATGAATTAGCCGTTGAGAATTGGAGTGAGGAGCAGTTAGATAAAGTTTTAATGCCTCATCCATTTCTTGGAAAAATTACTTCTCGTGAAATGTATATGGTAGGAATGCTACATCCAATTCATCACTGTCAGATTGTAGCGAAGCGCCTGAACCAAGAGTGGAATTATTTTTAAAAAATGAAAAGCCCTGTTTCGTATGAATGAATTTCCAATATTACTTCCATTAGCTATTTTTCATACAATATTTTGTCTGGTATTTATACTAAATAAAAAGAATCGTTCCCTTCCTGATTTGGTAGGATGTTTGTGGCTATCCTTTATTTGCCTCGCAACTGTCCGAAGAAGTTTGCATATATTCTATGGAGAGGAATTTAATACCTGGTTTTTAAATATTATCTTTTATCCGCTTACTTATGGTCCGTGTTTATATTTATATGCAAGGACTCAGAGTCGGGATGAAAAAAAATGGAATAATAGGGATTGGATTCATTTCTTTCCGTTTATTTTTTTTGTAGCGTTTTCTTTTTTGCCAGGTATTTCTTTTGCTAGTTTAAAAGTAAAATCAACAGATAACAAATTCTCTTTATTGTTCTTTCAATTATTTTCAATAGTAAGTTGGATTTCGATTTTAATTTATAGTTACCTGGTTAACAAGATGATAAAAGCTCATTCTATTAATCTCTTACAGAAATTTTCTTATCTTTCTATTGACAATACTTTATCCTGGGTAAATCGTTTCTCTGTTTTGTTTTTAATTGTTCTTTCTATACAAAATATTATTTCTCTGTATACTAATTTTGCAGCACAGAATATAATTTCAGGAAAGGTTAATGGGTGGTTGCTTCTAGGATTTCTTTACGTTTTAAGTTTCTTTTTCATAAGACAGGATAGTGTATTTGCAAAGGAAAGGATATCAGAGGAATCAAGCAAAAAAGAAAAATACAGCAAATCGGGATTATCCGAAGGCAAGATGAAGGAGCTTACGCAGTCACTGGTTACCTATATGGAAACGGAAAAGCCTTATCTGAAATCTGACCTAATGATTTCAGATATTGCGAATGCTTTAAATATTAATGTAAATCACCTCAGCCAGATTATCAATGCAAACTTCCAGAAAAATTTTTTTATGTTTATCAATGATTATAGAGTTGCAGAGGTCATTTCTAAAATGAAAGATCCTGCCTACTCGGAATTTCCTGTATTACGAATTGCTTATGAAGCAGGTTTTAATTCAAAATCTTCATTCAATTCTATTTTCAGAAAAGCAACAGGACTTACTCCGATGGAATTTCGAGTAAAGAAATAAAACTTAGTAACTTTTCTGTTTGCCTTTAGATTGAGATTGGAAAGATTTAACAAGGGAGAATTAAATGGATGTAGCAAGTCTTGACTTATGGTTTCGCCGAGGTATTAGTGTCATTACCCTCGCGTTTGGAATTGTGCAATTGTATTTAACCGAAAAAAATATTTGGGTAGATGCTGGTTTTATTATTTGTATGGCGGGTATCGTTGGTTATTATACAAATTTTCTTGCCATCAAAATGTTATTTCAACCCAAACAGGGAAAAGTTCTTGGATGGGAAGGACTTGTTCCCAAGAACAAAGCAAACATTGCACAAAGTCTCGGAGAGAGTATTCAAACAAATCTACTTGCCCCAGAAATTCTCTTAGAGTATGTTTATGAACAAAAATTAATTGAAACAGGAACTAAGAAATTAGGGGAATGGTTAGATGAGCTTTTAAAAGATGGAGATGTAAGACATAAAGTAACGGCTAAAATCATTTCTCTGCTCCAAGAAAAAGGACCTGACCTTCTCTCACAGGTCTTTAATTTTACGGAAGAAACTCTTAAAGAAATAGCTAAGAATCCAGAAGAAATTAAAAAACTATGGGAACAAGTTCGAGTTAATATAAATGAATACATTCAGTCCAGGGAAAATAGGGAGTATCTGGTAGAGCTTATTCGTAAACTTGTCCTTGAAGAATTACCACGATTATCCGTTGTATTAAATACTGCTATAGACGAATACTTAAAACAAAAAGATACGATAGGCAATATAGGAATAGGGTTTAGAAAATTCTTTCTTTTGATAGTGCGGCATTGCAGGATATGCTTCAGAAATTTATAGAAGATGAAGATACCACAGAGCAGTTCATGGGGGTAATGGATATTCTTGTTGTAGATCTACAAAAAAAGATGGAAGCCACCGAGACCCAGGAATTTATTTTCTCTAAAGTAAAAGATTGGGCAGATGTTGCGAGTGAATATTCCAGGCAGACTTTTTTGCCAGCAGCCATTGAGAGATTGAAAAAGTTTTTAGATAATCCGAGTAATTGGGAGAAGGTTGGAAATTATTCGTTTCGTATTTTAGATTACGTAAAAGATAAAACAATCGAATTTATGCAATCACCCGAGGGGAGTGAATATTTGAAAACAAACATCGCAAAAATTATCCATCAGATAAATGTAACCAATCTGGTGCAAGAGCAAGTGATGAAACTTGACACAGATGAGCTTGAGAAAATGATTTTAGACAACACAGGTGGAAATTTAGTCATGATCCAATTTCTAGGTGGAGTATTAGGATTAATCGCTGGATTTATTCAAGTGCATATTTACTTTGCGGTTCCAGTGCTCGGGCTTGTGGTATTGACTTGGATTTCTTATTCGAGAAATCAGAAGAAATATAATTTAAGTTAAAATGAACTCGATGGAAGGAATTTAAAAATTGCTGGTAGTGCCTTAATGTGTCATTTCCCAAATGGAGTCTCTAGCTAGGGCTGTTCTTGAGACCAGACAGAAAATTTCGGGGGTGACAATTAAGTAAATTTTGGGCGATACTATTTTAAACAAAAGGAAAACCAATGAACAATAATTTATTAAACAAAGCAATGGAAGCATTTGATAAAACAAATTCAACAGATCCGAATTTCGTAGAAGTAAGCGGAATTAAAAAGCCACGCGAGCTTGTTTACGCAATCTGGTTATCCGAGTGGATAAATAAACTTAGCCCACATGCTTCCGAAGAATTGCAATTAGCCGCAAGATGTCAGCATATCAAGAGATGGGAAATTCCTCGTTCTAGTTACCCGGAAGGGCTGAAGGGATACAACAAATGGAAAAAGGATTTGGCACTATTTCATGCAGAGGAGGCGGGTAAAATTCTGATAGACGTTGGATACGACGAGTCAATTATCGAACGGGTAAAAACTATTAACCTAAAAAAGAATTTAAAGACCAACAGTGATGTGCAAATAATGGAAGATGCACTTTGTCTTGTTACACTCGAATACCAAATCGAAGGATTTAGTGCCAAGCATGACGATGAAAAGATGATAGGTATAATACAAAAAACTTGGGCTAAGATGAGCGAACAAGCAAAACAGGAAGCGTTGAAGTTGAAATACTCAGAGAGGGTATTGGGTTTAATTCAAAAAGCAATTGCATAAAAAAAACCGAGGCACTCTCGTACCTCGGATCAATAGTTTCTAAAAAGAAAGCCTGCTAATTTTAAACAACTGCTTCAGCGGATTCTAATTCCTCTTCTAAAGCCATGTTCCTGCGTGAACCTTTTTCCAGTTTTGTGGAAGTATCTTTTCCATTTTCTGTAGCCTTTGCTGGCGCTACAGCGACAACACCATTTCCATTGGGAGGAAGATCGTTCAAATCGCGAATCTGAGCTTCTAGTTTTCCTGATAAATCAGGATGCTCTTGCAGATACGCGCGAACGGTTTCCTTGCCTTGACCAATTTTTTCGCCATTATAAGAATACCAAGAGCCACCTTTCACAATGATTTCATGTTTAACAGCTAAATCAATGATAGAACTCTCTTTGTTAATGCCTGAATTAAACATCACGTCAAATTCTGCTTGTTTAAATGGAGGAGCGCATTTGTTTTTTACGACTTTTACGCGCACTCTATTTCCGATTGGGTCTTCTTTATCTTTTAAAGTTTCAATTTTTCGAATATCCAAGCGCACACTTGCATAGAATTTTAGCGCATTTCCGCCAGTTGTGGTCTCAGGAGAGCCGAACATAACACCGATTTTCATACGAATCTGGTTAATGAATACTACTGTAGTTTTAGACTTAGAAATTGTGCCTGTTAGCTTTCTAAGTGCTTGGGACATTAATCGTGCCTGTAAACCCATGTGAGAATCTCCCATATCACCCTCAATCTCAGCTTTTGGCACAAGAGCTGCGACAGAGTCAATCACGATAATGTCAATAGCGTTGCTACGAACTAGGGACTCACAGATTTCAAGTGCTTCTTCCCCGTTGTCTGGTTGGGAAACAAGTAGGTCATCAATATTGACTCCTAACTTTTTTGCATAGGAAGGATCTAGAGCGTGCTCAGCGTCAATAAAGGCAGCAATCCCACCCTTCTTTTGTGCCTGGGCAATTGTAGAGAGCATGAGGGTTGTTTTTCCGGAGGACTCAGGACCATAAATTTCTACCACTCTACCAACAGGTAAACCACCAATCCCTAAAGCAATGTCTAGATCTAAAGAGCCCGTTGAAATTACGGGAATTGCTACTGCAGAGCTAGCTCCCAATCGCATGATAGAACCTTTTCCGAATTGTTTTTCGATCTGACCCATTGCAGCATCAATGGCACGCTTTCTCTCCTCATTTTTTTCAGAGAGAATTTCTTCTGCCTTATCCTCTTTTCCTTTTTTCATGGATAACTCCTATTTAGTTTCTAATATAATTGGGTAAAAAAAAGTGCTTTTGAGCGGTGTTTCCGAAATTTTTTTGCAAAATTTTAGGAAAAAACAATTTTTTACCAGAATCTATTCTGAGTATGCAACGAGGCATGGACAAAATAGAGGATAAATGATAACTTTTTCGTTTTTCCAATCTTCTAAGGAATGGTAACATATGTATAGATTTTTTTTTGGAAAAATACCATTTTTTTGCGAAAAAAACTGTTTTTACAGGCAATTTTTTGCTAAAGGTTGGCACGATTTATGACTAGACCAAAATTCGTTCCTTGTTTTCAAACACGGGATTTACAATTACTCGCGATTTTGAAATTTCATTTGGAAGAAATGGAAATTCCTTACTTCGTTATTGAGAAGATTTTGTATTTTTAGAAAATCTCGCTGTTCCATCGCACGAAGCAGGCGCTATTTTGTATCTTATTCCTGAAGACGTAGAAGCATTTCAGCGATTGTCAGAAAGTGGATTGGAGTAAAATTCTTTTCCTACAAAATGCATCTCGTAAGAATTGTTTTATCTTTCGCTAAACTAAAACTTACTCCATTGAGAAGTGTGAAGTAGTAAGCGCGGTCTTTGGAAACTTCATTTGCTGTCCAATATGTGTTTCCATCTTTCTTCCAAGATTCTAATTCATTTCTTTCGTAATTAATTTTCAACTCATCTAATGTTGGAAGTCGCATCCCTTGCTTTGCACAATTTGCTTTTGCATCTGACCAATTTAATTTTCCTAAGTTTGTGCTCCATTTTTTTGTAAAAGAGTCAGAGCATACGCTGAATGAAAAAAAGAAAAGTAGTAGGAGAAAAGATTTTAATAGATTGGTATAAGATTTCATTTTACTATTTTCTTAAAATTAAAGATGAGTGGAAGTAAAAAATGGAGACGCATGTGGGTTGCACCCTGGTCTATTGCACATAAGTAAAACTGCTACGTGTTTAACTTGAAAGTAGAATGGAGACGCCGGGGGTCGAACCCGGGTCCTATTGCACATAAGTAAAGCCTCTACATGTTTAGTTTGTAAATAAATCTCGAAGCGCCTTGACCCACAAACAGGTGATTCGCTCCTATCCAACTTTGGTTCTGCATCCATCCAAGCTGGAGAACGATGAATGCAACTTTCCGTTTAGAGTCGATACGCTGCCCACCGGAAAGTTAGAGCAGTTTCTCGTAGAAGCTTAAATTAAGCTGCTAAAGCTAATTCGTTGTTAGCGTTTGTTTTTTGAAAGTTTTTAAAGTCGGACTCTCACCTCTACATGCCACAGTACCCAGGTCTACAACAGTCGAAACCAAATCGTCCCCATTTACTTGTGAAGATTAGACTGTAATTTATTTCCAATTGTTAAGTAAAGAAAAATTTTTTAAACTGATTCGACAGGTTTTACAGGTTTACCATGCCTTCTTCTATAAGTCCAATAAATATAAAAGATTAATCCAGAGAAAGTGACATTGACAAAAGAAATTAAATGAACTGCCGTCGCATAAAGTAAGCCGTAGCTTGAATCTTTGCCAATGAGTAAAAAGCCTGAAATAATAGAAGCATGAAATACACCTATACCGGAAGGAGCAGAGGGTAATGCTAAGCTCATAGCTCCACAGAAAAGTAAGAATACAATTTCTACTTCATTCAAATTTCCACCTAGCATTACGTTTACAAAGTAGTAATTAGAAAAATAAAAGAACCATGAAATACTTGTTAGAATTACTGGATAAATAAATTTTCTAATTTGTAAAAAATCTTTTAAATCGATTAAGTGCGCTTCAATATGGTCTTTGTAGAATTTTTCTTTTTTGGCGAGAGTAAAGATTTTGGTTGAAACTAGTTGAATAAATTCATTTTGAAATCGAATCAAGTAAAGAGAAAATAAAATGCCAGCTATGATTAAACCAGATACTGTAAAGACTGTGTAATTTTGTTGATTAGGACTATTTAATCCAATAAAGAAAAAGGCAATGACCCCTGTCATAATTACAAAAATAAAATCAATTACCTTCTCTATGAATAGTTTAGAAAGTAAATGGAAGTATTGGACATCCGTTTCAGAACGGCAGTAAAATACTCGGAATAAATCCCCACCCCTGGCAGGCAATACCATATTAGCCGCATAGCCTATAAACGAAGATGAGATGGCATGTTTAGCATTTATTTTTTTCTCTAGTAAGAGTCTCCATCTAAACGAAAAGATGACGAGTCCTATTAGTTGTGTCAGGGTAATTGGAATTAAGTAAATATAGGAAATTTTGTCTCCAATTTTGGAGAATTCTGCTCTAAAATCAAATTTTAAAGCGATGATACCAACGAATAAAACGCTAATTAATATTCCTATGAATAATTTCTTCATGTTAGATAAGTTTTCAAGACTGTAAATTCAAGCAAGCAAGAATAAATCAACCAGGAGGCCACTCCATTTTTCTGCCAGCTAAAAGATGAAAGTGAATATGAAATACAGTCTGTCCTGCATCTGCTCCTGTATTATTCACAATACGATACCCGCCATTGGAAAAATTATTTGACCTTGCATATTCAGTCATTTCGAAAATAATCTTTCCCATCAGATGTGTATCTGCTTCTGTCATTTTATCAACGGACTCTATATGCTTTTTGGGTATGAATAGAACATGATTGGGAGCCACTGGATTAATGTCATTGAACCCTATGCAAGTGTCACTTTCATGGACAATACTTGCCGGTATCATCTTCTCTACAATTTTACAAAAAATACAAACGCTCATATATTCTCCTTATTCTACTGCTCGAAATGCTGAAAGGCAAGAGCGGCAGCACCAAAGCTTCCTGCGACACTACTTCCCACTTTAAATTCTACATGTTCTGCCAATACAGGAAAAATAATTCTCTTCGCTTTTTCTTCAAGACTTTTTCCAAACAAATCGTAAGAAGCTGTAATTCCACCTACAAAAACAATTCTGTCTGGATTTACTAAGTGGACAACATTTCGAATTCCTTCTGCGAGGGCAGATACACCTAGTTCTAAAACTTGTTTTGCCTTCTCATCATTTCCTGCGACTAATTCGAAAAAGTCCTTTGCATTTGTAAGTTCTGTTGACGTCAAATCACTGTAATGCGTTAAAAGTCCTTTTGTGCTAAAGTATGCTTCCACACATCCACGCTGTCCGCAACCACAAAGAGCACCGTCTTTGATTACAGTTAAGTGCCCGGCTTCCATTCCGTTTCCTTTGTAGCCGTTGAAAATTTTCCCATTTACTACCCAACCGCAACCGAGTCCTGTTCCTAAAGTAAATACTACGAGGCTCTTTGCGCTCTTACCTGTGCCAAAGTAATATTCACCGAGGCATGCACAATTTGCATCATTGTTAAAATAAACAGGCAAATGGAATTTTTCTCGGACGAATGAAACTAGTTCTAAATTCTTGAGATTTTTTAGATTCGCAGAAGAAATTAAAACTCCAGTGTCAATATCAATCGGACCCGGTGTTCCAATTCCGATTGCGTCTACAGGAACAGCGGCTAAGCATTGTCGTACTACATTGCTGATTGCATCTATAAAATCTTTATTGGAAGCATTCGATTCCGTCGCAATACTAAAATCAAAATATGAATTTCCTTCTTTATCTACTACAGTTCCGCGGATACTACCACCGCCCACATCAATTCCTAAATACTTTTTCATAATTCCTCGTAAACGTATTTACGCATATCGCGAACTACCCAGACCCAGATTCCAACGAACATGGCAGTAGAGAGCCAACTACCGAAGCGAGAGCCGGGTAATAAGAAGAAATCTACAACTCCGTGTTGAAGAATAGCTAGTATGTAAGCATATGCGACTAATATTAATTTGTCGCTAATCTTATCTTGTTCATTGCTTTTCAAAAGAAATAAAGAAAAGCAAACATTGATTAGCATATGAATATTGGAGGAATATATAGTTCGTCCAATAAACATCTCAACTACTTTGGTAGTATCTTTACTTATATAAACATAGTTTTCAATAAATGAAAAGCCAAATGCGACAAACCCACCAATCAGAACAATATCCTTTGTCCAGGCTCTTGCAGAACGGTTAAAGGCAAATACGAATCCAAGAAGAAGAATAAATAGCTCTTTGAAAGTTTCTTCCATCATTCCTGCCTGGATAAAAGAAATATAAACCGTCTGGCTTAGAATAGTTGCTGTTTTTTTTGGCTTAAAATCTATTTCAGGCCAAATAATTGGATGTAAAGAAAGAATTACTTTTGTGGATAGAACTCCCAGGCAAAGAGCGAGAAATGCGATTAGAAATTTTCTAGTGTTATCTCCTGGATGTAAAACATATAGAAAAAAAGCCCACGGTAAAATAGAGCCAAATGCCAATAAGACGCTCATCGAATTTAGTTCAGAAAAAATTTGAGTCATACTAAAATTCCTCTTCCATGAAGCGACCATCAAAATGTAAAACCATGTCTTTTTGAAGTGGAGTAGGCATTGCATCCGGGTCAATGGAGCCATTCCAGAAAAGCTCTGTTACCCGCACATCCCCTTTCACATTTGGAGGCGGCATGACGGGGGACATACTCTTGATTAGCTCCAAGGTAAGGTTATCCTGATCGGGGTAGCTAGACCCTTCGACGAGGATAACATCGACTATTTCCCCGTCGGTAGTAATTGTATAGGCAACTACACAGGAATAGGGATGAGGAGCCCGCTTCCAATATTCCATGAAATTTTCCGGACCACGCATACGTGCAGAAATATAATTAGAGTAGGTTTTAGGAAGTTTTTTACCTTTAATTCTTTTTACATAGCCTTTTACTTTACCCTGATCTTCCATTGGATTGTCTGGAATTTTTAAACCGTCTTTCTGGCTTGGAGTTTCTGTTCCTGCAATTACTCCGCCGTTTAAATCTTTTACTTCATCAGGGATATCCGGGTCGATAAAATAGTATTCCATTTTTTCTGGTTGGTAGTGATGTTTCGACATGTCCTGTTTTTTCTTACTACTATTTCTTTGAAGTCTTTCCGGGACAATAAATAGAATGGCGATGATAATTAAATGAGCAAGTAAGCTAAGGTAAATATTATTAGTGAATCCGCTCTGTAAGCCGCGATCTGTGATGGGTTCTCCATCTTTTTTAAGAGAACGTCCGAGTAAAGAGTTTGCGAAGATGTAAATTACGCTGAGTATAAAAGACAGTGCAACCGGATAAGCGATATTTTGCGAAGCCGGGATAAATTCTTTATCGTGTATACCTGGCTTTAATCCAAGAGAGCGTAAAAAGTTTAATCCAAAAGTAGTATCTGTATAAAAGGTGAGGCTAATCATAAGAAAAAAGAAAACTAAAAGAAATGTAAATAGGATGGGAAATCCTTTCCAATATCTGTTTAGATAGATATGACCCCAGCCCGGTAAAATTCTTTCTCGCAAACGCGCATACTTTTGTTTTTTTGTATAACAGTTACTAAAGAAGTCATGCGTTGGAGTTTTTGCAAGCTTGGTGTGCAGATAGAGACTTAAATACGATCTTCGCAAAATAGAAAGTATTCCCTTTCTTCCTAAAAGAGAACTTGCCGAGAGCAAAGTCATGAACCAGAGATAGAGTGCAGAGCTTCCTTTAAACATTTGATCAAGCGTTCGCAGGGTTTCATCATAGGTATAACTCTCTGTACTTAGCATGGCAAAGAAATAACAGATGCAGAAGAACCAGACAATGGCAATTATCCACACGATTACGACAGATACGAATGTCTTAAAGAAAGAATTTGGTGTTGTCGTTGTGAAATTGGAAGGAATTACGATTGGTTTAATAGGTTGAGAATTGTCGGTTTGCGTTACTTGGTGATATTGGTAATCCTCCCATTTTTGTTTTTCAAAGTCGCTTACTGAATTTACTGGAGTTACAGATTTTGGCTTTTCATTGAAAAGACGCAGTGCCCCATATTTACGAATTAAAAATCTTGCTTCGATAAAAAGTAAAATTAAACCAACAAAAGACCAGAATAGAAAAAATAAGCCTGCATATTCTTGCTTTAAGGCAATGACGAAAGCTTCTGTTTCAAAGCTATACAGAGAATATAAATCCATCGGGTAAATAACCAGTTGGATGAAAACTTGGAACATTAGAGATTGAAAGGCTGCAATTCTAAGTTTTTGATTCTGCTGGTATAAAATAAGAACGCCTAGTGGGAAAAAAACATCGAGACCAATCATAGGACTTGCCCAACATAAAAATGAAAGTCCTGAAATAACAAGTTTTTGAAGGGAATTTATTTTATTTTCTCCGGGGTCGGCTTCCAGAGGTAGAACATCTTGCATAATTAATTAGTTTGACGTATGGCTTTCCACTTCAAGCGAAAAAGAAAAAACTTTATGCCTGAATCGGTATAAAAAAGTATGTAAAGACCATGGCAAAAGATAGAGAAGATTCATTAAAACAAATAGTAGCAGTTTCAAAAAGAAGAGGCTTCGTATTTCCAGGCTCCGACATTTATGGCGGTTTATCCAATACGTTCGATTATGGTCCTTACGGAATTGAGGTATTACATAATTTAAAACGACTTTGGTGGGAATACTTTGTGCATAGAAGAGAAGATGTAGTAGGACTTGATTCCTCCATCTTGTTAAATCCAACCGTTTGGGAAGCATCGGGGCACGTGGGAAATTTTTCTGATCCACTGATGGATTGTAAACAATGTAAAACTCGAATTCGTGTAGACCATTTCCTCGAAGAAAGAAAAGGCGATGGGTTTGCGAGTGGGAAAACCTTAAAGGATTTAACACAAGTTATCCTCGACGAAAAATATCCCTGTCCTTCTTGTGGAACTGTCGGAACTTTTACAGAGCCAAGAAGTTTTAACTTGATGTTCAAAACATCGCACGGGGCATCCGAGGATAATGCGGTGGATATTTATTTACGTCCTGAAACAGCACAAGGAATTTTTATTAATTTTAAAAATATCTATACAGCGACTCGAAAAAAAGTTCCATTCGGAATTGCCCAGATCGGAAAATCTTTTCGTAACGAAATCATGGCAAGACAATTCATTTTTAGAACAAGAGAATTTGAGCAAATGGAAATGGAATATTTCTGTGAGCCTGGAACGCAGAGCGATTGGTTTACCTTTTGGGTAGACTACTGCATGAAGTGGCTAACAGAGACTATAGGTTTGAAAAAAGAAAATCTTCGCATCCGCGAACATGAAAAAGAAGAGCTTTCTTTCTATAGCGATAGAACTGCGGATATAGAATACAAATTTCCATTTGGTTGGGGAGAATTATGGGGTGTTGCCTCACGCACTGACTACGATTTAACTCAACACGAAAAATTCTCCGGTGTAGACTTAAAATACCACGATCAAGTGGCTAATAAAAAATACCTCCCGTATGTAGTAGAGCCAGCACTCGGACTAAACCGCCTCTTTCTAGCCGTGATGAGTGACGCTTACGCAGAAGAAAAACTAGAAGGTGATGAGATGAGAACCGTTCTTCGCTTTCAATCTAAAGTCGCTCCTGTAAAAGTAGCCATTTTCCCTCTGATGAAAAAAGACGGGCTAGATGTAAAAGCAAAAGAAATCTATCACTCACTCATGAGTAATTGGTATGTAGACTACGACGACTCAGCGGCTATCGGCAAACGCTACCGAAGACACGACGAAATCGGAACACCTTTTTGCATCACCGTTGACTACGATACCCTAAAGGATAACACCGTTACTCTCCGTGAACGTGATTCGATGAAACAAGAACGAATCGCCATTGCGGATATTCCTAAGTATCTGCTTGATAGGATTTGACCTAACCCCGGATATTCAGTATTTGTGGGATACTAATAAGTAGCCCCTTCCCTAAAAAGGAAGGGGACTTTTTACTAAAAGCGATTACCCCTGTCACTTCGAACATGCGAAGGCGAAGGGCGCGACCAAGCGCAGGGCGGAAAAATCGTGAGAGGTCTATCTTTGTTAGGACAATAAGGATTATCTCAAAAATATTTTTCTAACATTCAGCTTTCTAGTATCTATATGTTAACGTTTACTCTCCTTCGGTCTAGCTACGCTTGTATCATCGGTATTGGAACGGTCTAAGTTGGGGTGGCTACCCCTTATTAGACCGTAGGTATAAGCGCTACTGCACCGATGATGAGTAAAGGCAATCTTATCGGAAGTGTATGGGTAAGGCGAGGAGCGTTTGTTGATTTATTTTGTAATCTCCAAAATCTATAATCGAGGATATCAATAAAGATGAAATTATTTTTAATACTATTTTGAATCGTGAAAAGAAATTGCATTTTTATAAGAATTACAGTTGAATGAATTTATGATAGAAATAAATAACGGAAATAAGAAGTTAAGCGCGCCCGATCCTTTGATTGATTTTTTCAGCGATGGTATTTATAAATCGTTAAACAAGCATTTAACTGTTCTTATCCTCAACGGATCTCGTGCTCGTGGAGATGCAAAAGATTATTCCGATTATGATTTTCTTGCAATCGTCGATTAGAAGACAGAAGAGATTGAAGATGAAATTTTAGATGTCGAAGTGGATACTCTGAATCAATTTGAAAAACTTACTTCCTGTCTTGTTTGGTAAGAAAAAGATTGCGATTTAAAAAAACGATTTCCAATTGGGAAAAATATTATTCGAGAAGGGATAATGCTTTGAGTTATGATAATGAATGCATCTAGAAGGTAATGGGCATATGATAATGATTACGATAAGAAAGACATTGAAAGAAAATTTTCGGAAATTTTTTCTTATCAGTCTTTATATTCTTTTATTTCAAAACTGTATGTTACGCTACACAGGTAGAGCGGATATTCCATATTCACTCGCACTTGTCCCCTTTCCTGAATGGGAAGAAAAATCAGAATTTAAAAATAAAAAATATGCAAAGTCTTCTCTGGCGTTAACTAGTGATTGGTCACCTTTAAAGCATAGTATCGAAAAAAGATTAGAATCTTACGGATTATCGAGAGTTGCTTCGGATGAACCGGAACATTATTTCATAATTAATTATCGCGAGGAAAATATATCCTCTCATTCTAAATTTCAAAATGGAATCAATGGACTTGCTTACTTAAATTTGCTTATTTTTTTTCCTCGTTGGGATACAGTATCTTATCAGTTAGATGTCCAAGAAATTTATAAAGGAACTCGGATTAAAAAATATTCTTTTTCTATAAATTCAAATGATTTTTTTAGTGGAATGATCTTTTATTTCGGATTTTTAATTCCGGGAAGCCATGAATCGTACAATCAGAAAGGAATTGCTAATAAAACAAAATTGAATCATTGGATTCTTCAAAGTTTGTTGGATGATTTTATAAAAACCTGTCTAGAAGAGAGAGCTAATAAATGATTTTCAGGATTCTATTTCTAGTTGTGTTTTGCTCAAACTGTTATACACGAGGATGGGATGGCACTTTAATAAAGGATAATTCTCCTATTCCTGTTCAATATAAGCGATTAACGGCGATTACCTACATACACTCTATTTCAATTCACTGGAATGCAAATCAGCCAGACTTTTTTTCGAGGTATAATAGCTACTCCTCTCAAGTCGAAACGGCTACCGATTCTCAAATTGGAAATATACTTGAAAAATCTGGGTTTTTTGACCATGTAATAGAATCACCAAACGCAATCCCTTTTCGTAAGCATAGAATTGATGTTCATGAAATAATCAAAACAAATCATGAAGAGGTTGTAGGGTTTGTTAGCTCTCTAGTTCTTTGTTTAGGTACATTTGGATTTGTTCCTACCATTAAGATAGAACATCACTCTTATAATGTTCGAATTTATGAATACGAAAAATTGATTCATTCCTTCAATGATTATGAGAGGCTAACATACATATACTCCATCTTCACTTTGCCTGGATTTTTTTCCGAGAACTCGAATCCATGGAAAGCAAATACTACTTTACGAGAAGAGCTTGCTATGAAAATCTTACGGGAAATCGCAAATAAAAAACTTTTACCAGAACATAGTATGATTGAGAAAAAGGATTCGAAGAAATAAATGTCTGAACTATGACACGCTTACGCTGTTCGGCTTCGTTCAGTGCAAGTTTATGTGATTACTATGATTTTTATGATTTACCTCTAAAAAGTAAATTCTTGTTCTAATCGTAGTAATCAAATAAATCATGAAAATCACAGTTCAGACATTGTAAAAGGAAACCTTAATGAGTATTTATCTTAACATACCCCCGCACCTAACCCAAATCAATCAATGGAGATCAATAACCACCCTCTTACTCGATTGGATATTTATTATTTCTAGTTTTGCGGCTACTATCTATTTCCCGCATCCTGTTGTTTACCTGGTTGCTGCGATATTCATTGCACGCACGCAGTTGGCGCTGGCTGTATTGATGCATGAGAGTGCGCATAGGACTTTTCTAAAAAATAAAAAGATGAATGATTTTATCGGACAGGTTTTTATGGCGGCACCACTTATGTTTTCGTTGTTTAGTTATAGGAGGGGACATTTAGAGCACCACCGAGATCCTATGGCGGCTAACGATCCAGTGGCGGTAGTATTTGGAATTACGGATTATCCGGTCAATCAAAAAGAATTGGTGTGGAGATTACTGAAAGACTTAGTTGGCATTTCTTATTTTCTAACGATTCGTGATTTTAGTAAAGGTAAG